>JAJZSZ010000132.1 GCA_021849365.1 Bacteroidota bacterium
ATTCGGTTTTTCGAGCAGGCTACCCCAATCGATGTAATCGAAACCAGCAAAATCGGTTCGCGTCCGTCGCGCCGCACCAACCAGCGCACATTAACCGATTTGCGCGCCATTCCATGGGTTTTTAGTTGGACCCAGAGCCGCGTAAATATTACCAGTTGGTACGGTGTAGGAAGCACTCTGCAACTCCTGAAAGAAAAATATCCGGAGAAATATTCGCTATTGAAACAATTGCTCGGCTCGCATCCGTTGCTTCGCTATATTTTAACCAATGTCGATTCGGGTCTGGCAGCCACCGACCCAAAGATTATCGAACTCTATGCCTCATTGGTTGAGGAAGAACAAATCAAAACCGATATTTTGCCTCTCATTTTGGCCGAATACGAGCTTACAAAATATCTGCTGGCCGAGTTACTTGAAAAACCAGCTCGTGACCGCAGGAAAAACCATTTTTACTCGACGCAGTTACGGGCAGTTGCGTTAAATTTGATGCATCAGGTACAGGTAAACGCTTTGCAACAATGGCGAACCGATAAAGACACCGAAGATACCGAAAGCGCCAACCGACAAAATATTGTACTTCTGAAAACAATAAATGCCGTAGCAAACGCTTTAGGATCAACAGGATAAAATAAATCTTAAAAGAAAACTGATAAGAAAATGCAAAAAATAATCAGCAAATACTTCGACGAATTCTCGACCATGAATGAAGCATCGCACAATGCTGTGCTTGAAATTGCCAGCCGTGAAGGCATCGAAATGAATAAAATCATTGTGGCCACCTCTTTTTGCTTCGACGAGCTAAACCATCAGCCGGCCAAAATGAATTTGCCTTCACCGCAGGGAACATTTATTATGGGCGGTCTCGCAGGCTATCCATTTGTGGGAGATATTGGTCTCACTGCATTTGCCGATCATATTCCCGACGGAGGTGCAGCTTTATTCATTTTTGGTTCGCACATTGGCATTTCACGCGCCGGCGAAGTAGGTAAAATCAAACGTGTTGGCCAGCATCGCCACACGAATACCTGCGGCGCATTGATGATGGTTCAGAACCATGTTTTATCCGAATCGATACACGAGATTGATCCGGCTGATTATTCAGCATTTCAGCCCGAATTTCTGGCACTCCGGTTGTTACCCATGGCCCAGGAAATACGAAAAGCTGACGTTCCGATCCTGAAAACCACGCATTTGGTGTACGACGAAATTGAAAATGAAATACTAAAGCTGATCATCAATAACAAGAGGCTTCAAACTGATTTTCCGGTTTACATTCTGGGTGGAATTGTAATCAACACCGACGAATCGCTGCCCAACTATTTCTCGCAAAAGGTTTTTCGCAGGGTGAGATAGCAATTTATTTCTGTCGTGTAGTCGTATAATTTACAAGCTCGATCAATGCGGTTCTCGATTCACTTTCAGGGAATTCCATGATTCCGGCGATAGCTTTCTCGCGGAATTCGTTCATAACCTTCGAGGCGAATTCCAAACCACCACGACTGACAACTAAATCGACCAACTCTTTCACCTTTGCCTGATTTTTGTTTTTCTTCTTGATGAGGTTCAGGATTCGGCTTCTTTCTCCTGACTCACAATTATTCAGGATATAAAGGAGTGGCAATGTAATCTTCTTTTCCTTGATGTCGTTTCCGGTGGGTTTACCCAAAATTCCCTTGCTTTGATAATCGAAAATATCATCTTTTATCTGGAAAGCTATTCCGGCATCGAGCCCTATCTGGAACATCCGTTCAACCACTTCGTCGTCTTTGGTCACCGAAGCCGCACCCATCGCCATGCTTGTTGCTATCAGCGATGCTGTTTTTTTCCGGATAATTTCGTAATACGTTTCATTATCGATATCCAGCTTCCGGCTTTTACGCATTTGCAAAATTTCACCTTCGCTCATGTCTTTTACTGCTCTCGAAATCAAATGCAAAAAACGGTATTCTTTATGATCGAGAGTATTGAGCATTCCACGAGCCAGGATGAAATCGCCCACCAAAACAGCAATTTTATTTTTCCAGAGTGCATTAATTGAAAAACTCCCGCGCCGCTCGTACGATTCGTCAACCACATCGTCGTGGAGCAAAGTGGCTGTGTGCAAGAGTTCAATGGAAGAAGCTGCCAGGTTGGTAGTTTCGTTAAACTGGCCACACATCTTGGCCGAAAGAAATACAAACATGGGGCGCATTTGCTTCCCCTTTTTTCGCAGAATGTACTTAATTATAATCTGCAGCAAAGGAATATCACTTTTAATGGCTTCTTTGAAGTAAGCTTCGAAACTTTTAAGTTCTTCCTTTATCGGCGATTGAATAATATCCAAAGAGGTCATTCAGGCTTTTTTTGAGTGTTTCAAAATTATAAAATATATTGATTTTTTCCGGAAAACTATCGGTTTTGATCAACTTTCAGTCTATCAGCCGTAAGGAATTAATTTCCATTTATTTGAAAACATTCTAAACTAATCTTTGTAAGAGTTGGTTTACCCACTGAACCCTAAATATTCATATATTTGCATTTATAAAACTCAAACCATGTTTAATATTCAGGAAATTGACGCCGATCGCCTGGAAATGGCGGCAAATATGCTAAAAGCCATTGCACACCCGGTTCGAATTGCCATTCTGAAGCATTTGGAAGGTGGCAAGAAGCTTACTGTTACCGAAATACACGAACTGTTGGGAATTGAGCAATCAACAACTTCTCATCATTTGGGAATTCTGAAAGATAAAGGAGTACTTTGTTCGCGTCGTGAAGGAAAAAACACGTATTACTATCTGAAACACGACATTCTTAGTCAGATCGTTGACTGTTTACAACGATGTACCTGCGAAGAATAGGTAAATCGTTCATCTTATTGAAATCCGGCCAGCAAAACTGACCGGATTTTTATTTTTCTAACGAACAATCAGAATAGGAACAAGACTTTTGCCCATTATTAAAACTTCTTTCCTAATTTCGAACTCCAGAAATTTACACGATGGCAAAAATTAGGGTAACCAAACAATTTGGCTTCGAGATGTCGCATGCATTGCTCAATTACGACGGGCTTTGCCGCAATATTCACGGACATTCATACAAACTTCAGATTACTGTAACCGGCGAACCGGTAAACATGCCCGGAAGTCCCAAAGACGGAATGGTGATCGACTTCAGTATCCTGAAAAAACTTATTCAGGAACAAATCATCAGCAAACTCGATCATTCGCTAATGATTAACCAAAATGCACCAACCGACAAGCTCGATGCATTGGGACAAATGTACGAACGCCACCAGGTTGTGCCTTTTCAGCCAACCTCTGAAAACCTCGTTGTTTACATTGCCGAAAAAGTGAAACCACTTCTTCCTGAACATATTGAGCTGTTCAGTGTTCGGTTATACGAAACCGGCAATTCGTTCGCCGAGTGGTATGCCGAAGACAACAAGTAGTTCCAAGTTTCAAATTTCAAGCTTCAAATTATGGCCGAAAACAACACCGATAAACGTCTCTTTCTACTCGACGCTTACGCACTGATATACAGATCGTATTTTGCATTCATAAAAAATCCGCGGTTCAACTCCAAAGGAATGAACACTTCGGCCATGTATGGCTTCGTAACCATTCTGGAGCAGTTGCTTCGGGAACAAAAACCTTCGCACATTGCTGTAGTATTCGACCTGAACGTGCCGACGTTTCGCCACGAAATGTTTGAAGCCTACAAGGCCAACCGCGAAGAAATGCCCGAAGACCTGCAGAAATCCATTCCATACATTCGCCGGATTATTGAAGCATACCATATTCCGATTTTGGAAAAAGCAGGTTTTGAAGCCGATGACGTGATCGGCACATTGGCCAAGAAAGCTGAAACAATGGGCTACACCGCTTACATGATGACGCCCGACAAAGATTACGCCCAATTGGTTTCTGAAAATATTTTCATGTACAAGCCATCACGTGGCGGCGAAGCTCCTGAAGTTTGGGGTATCCCGGAAGTGCGGGAAAATTTTGGAATCGACGACCCGAAGCAAGTCATTGATATTTTGGGATTGATGGGCGACACGGCCGATAATATTCCGGGCTGTCCGGGCGTTGGCCCCAAAACCGCCATGAAACTGATCTCGACCTACAAATCGATCGATGGAATTTACCAGAACATCAATGAACAAAAGGGAAAACTGAAGGAAAACCTCATCGAATACGAGCAACAGGTTCGCATGTCGCGCAAACTGGCCGAAATTATTCTGGATGTGCCGGTTGAGTTTGACGAGAATAAACTGGTAATGGAGGATCCGAACTTCCAGAAACTAAACGAGATTTTTACCGAACTAGAGTTCAAACAACTCATAAAAAAGCAGGAAGCCAAGCAGCCTGCAGCAAACGATAGTCAATACGAACAGGGAAATCTATTCGGGTTTGGAACTCAGACTACCGCAGAAGAAAAGCCTGTTGAAATCAAAAATCTGGAATCGTTCGACACGGTTCCGCACCAGTATTATCTCATCGAAACTGCCGAGCAACGCGCCAGCCTGAGAGCTGAACTTTCGGTTCAGAAAGAATTTTGCTTCGACACTGAAACTACCGGACTGGATACTATGACCGCCGAATTGGTTTGCATGTCCTTTTCGTACCGGCCACACGAGGCCTATTGCGTTACTTTGCCCGCCAATCGCGAACAAGCTACGGCGATTGTCCAGGAATTCCGCTTCGTTTTTGGCGACGAGAAAATCCTGAAAATCGGACAAAACATCAAATACGATTTCTCAATCCTGAAGAATTACGGTCTGGAAATCCGCGGGCCGTTGTTCGACACCATGATTGCCCATTACCTGATTCAGCCGGAAATGAAGCATAATCTTGATTACCTGTGCGAATTGTACCTGAATTTCCAGAAAATCACCACCGATACGCTCATTGGCAAAAAAGGAACTTTGCAACAAAGTATGCGTCAGGCTCCATTGAATAAACTGCGCGATTATGCCTGTGAAGACGCTGATTTGACATTGCAACTTAAGCAAGCCATTGAGAAAGATCTCGATACAAGCGGAACCCGACCTCTCTTCGACGAGATTGAAATGCCCCTGATTTATGTGCTGGCCGACATGGAAATAGCTGGTGTTAACCTGAATACCTCAGAGTTAAATGCTTATGCTGAAGTGTTGCGTAAACAAATCATTGATATTGAAGCAGAAATAATTGCGATGGCAGGCGAAGAATTCAACATTTCATCGCCGAAGCAACTCGGAGTTATTTTGTTCGAAAAGATGAAAATTGATCCGGGGGCAAAAATGACCAAAACCAAGCAATACTCGACTGCCGAGGAAACGCTGGAAAAACTTCAGGATAAACACCCGATTATTGCCAAAATTCTGGAATATCGTGGACTGAGAAAGTTGTTGAGTACCTATGTTGAAACGTTGCCTCAACTTATAAATCAAAAAACAAAGAAGATACATACCTCATATAACCAGGCTATTGCGGCCACCGGGCGGTTAAGCTCGACCAATCCCAACCTGCAAAACATTCCGATTCGCGACGAAAATGGCCGTGAGCTGCGTAAAGCGTTCATTCCGTCAGACAACGAGCACACGTTCCTTTCGGCCGACTACTCGCAAATTGAATTGCGCATTATGGCAGCTTTAAGCCAGGATAGCCAGATGATTGAAGCTTTCCGTAATAATCAGGACATTCATGCCATAACGGCTTCAAAAATTTACAAAATTCCGCTTGAACAGGTAACTTCAGATATGCGCCGAAAGGCAAAAACAGCCAACTTCGGGATTATCTACGGAATTTCGTCATTCGGGCTCTCGCAACGCCTCAACATTCCGCGCACTGAAGCCAAACAATTGATAGACGGCTATTTCGAGAACTTTCCGGATATTAAAAAGTACATGGATACGAGCATCGAAGTGGCTCGCAACAAAGGATATGTTGAAACCATCAAAGGCAGGAAACGCTACCTCAGCGACATTAATTCGGCTAATGCCGTGGTTCGCGGAGTAGCAGAGCGAAACGCCATCAACGCACCTATTCAGGGTTCGGCTGCCGATGTGATTAAAATCGCGATGGTCAATATCTGGCGAGCCATGAACCAGCAAAAATTACGCTCGAAAATGATTCTTCAGGTACATGACGAATTGAACTTCGATGTTTGGATTCCGGAGCTGGAACAGGTGAAAGCAATTGTAAAGCATGAAATGGAAAATGCCGTAAACATTGGCGTGCCGCTGACTGTTGAAATGAACGCAGGCGAAAACTGGCTGGATGCTCACTAGGCTTTGGCAATTTCAGGTTCTGTCTGTGTCTTCAGCAAATGATTTGATAAACTAAGAATGGAAGAAATTTTTACGGAAGACGAATACCGTGAGGCTTTAAGACGATTTTTGGAAATTTGTGATTCACCCGGGAATACTCCGGAAAGTGAAGAACTGGAACAATTGATAACCATCATGGAAATATACGAGCAGGAAAACTGCTCACATCTTTGATTTTCAGCGTACTGAAATCAAATTCAACAATAGTTCCGTGAAACGAATGTTACAATTTGCAATCCGAAAAGTCAATCCAAAATAAATAAACATATTTTTTTATTTTAGGAGCATTATATCTCTCTAATAAAATAACCCATGGGTAACCAAAGGAATTTGATCCGCACACTTGGATTAGGCTACGTCGTAATTTTTGTTGTTGCAAATATTATTGGCTCCGGAGTGTACAAAAAAGTAGCACCCATGGCGGCCGAACTTCATTCGTCGGTGTGGATATTGCTGGCCTGGATTGTTGGTGGAATTATCACGCTCTTTGGCGCCCTGAGCAATGCCGAAGTTGCCGGATTACTGGCCGATACCGGCGGTGAATTTGTTTATCTGAAGAAAATTTACAACCGGTTTTTCGCGTTTATGTATGGCTGGTCGCTGTTCACCATTATTCAAACAGCCACAATTTCATCGCTGGCATATGTTTTTGCTCAATCGCTCAACAGTATTATACCGCTTCCCGAAATACTTACATCGTTAAAAGACTTCACCATAGGCGGCATTTTCTTTCCTTTTCAGGATTTTAATGTAAAATTCACGGCCATACTACTTATTTTGCTGCTAACCTTTCTGAATATCTCCGGATTGAAAAGCGGGGCCTGGGTTAGTAAAGCCATTCTTTGGCTTGTAGTTATTGGGCTTTCTGTAATTGTAATTTTCGGGTTGACAAACATTTCAACCCTTCCGCCAAATTACCTCAACTTAGCCGATCTTTCGGCCGGAACGGTTACAATATCCTCATTCTTTACAGCAATGCTGGCAGCATTCTGGGCCTATCAGGGCTGGGTTTCAGTAGGTTTTATCGGTGGTGAAATAAAAGACGCGACACGAAATATTCCCAAAGGGATAGTGATGGGAGTTTTTGTTGTGATATTGATTTACCTTTTGGTAAATCTAACCTATATCTCGTTACTCTCCATTCCACAACTTACTGAAATCCACAATTCAGGAAATCAGATTGCTGCTGTTGAAGCTGTCCGCAGTTTCTGGGGAACAAGTGGAGTATTGTTTATCTCATTGCTGATTCTCATTACCACTTTAGGCTGCACCAACGCCAGTATATTAACCGGTTCGCGCCCATATTATGCCATGGCCCGCGAACGATTGTTCTTCTCAGGCATCAGTAAAATTAATAAGGCCAATGTCCCTTCCAATTCACTTTTAAGTCAGGGTATCTGGGCATCGATATTGGTACTGTCGGGCACCTTTGACCAATTGACTGACATGGTTATTTTTGCTGTGTTTATTTTCTATGGAGCTACTACACTGGGAGTATTTATCCTGAGGCGAAAAATGCCCGATGCACATCGTCCGTACAAAGTCTGGGGATATCCGTATGTTCCGGCTTTTTATATTATTTTCTGTATCTTTTTGTTTTTCAATACCATTATTGCCCGTCCGAGAGAAGCGGCCATTGGCATGACATTGATTTTATCGGGCATACCGGTATATCTGTTCCTGAAAAAAAGGTATTCGGAAAAGCCTGTTAAAAACTCCTGAAAATTTCGGCTACAGCTGCATTGTATTTATGCAGGCTGGTAGATTTCTTGACAAGTTTCATGGCTTTGTGCGGATTTGAGAACGATTGGCAGAAATAGGTCCAGAACTGGTTCATTTTCATCAGAACATGTCCGCTTCCATCAAGGCGTGAAGAATAATTATCGAAGATCCGGTCGTGAAAATCCCTTAACTTTTCGCGAAGTTCATTCGGATTAAAAACGTCACCTTTTAGTTGTGCTCCAAGTGCCGGATTAGCAAGTAAACCACGCCCAATCATCCACGAATTTTGCGCTGGCAGAATAGCCTGTAATTCCTGAAAACCAGCAACTGAAACAATATCGCCATTGTACACCAGCGGATGTTTCACCAACGAAACTGCATTGGCGAAAAGTTGTGGATTAGCGTGTCCATCATACATTTGATCAGCGGTACGGGGGTGAAAAATAACTTCTTCGAGCGGAAACTGATTCAAAACCTCAAAAACAGCTTCAGCATCCCTGTCATTCGTCATTCCGGCACGCATCTTTACCGAAAACCTTACCTGATAATTCTTTGAATAAAGCTGCTGAAGTGCTTCGAGCAATGCTTCAGGTTTTTCAAGCAACGCAGCTCCTCTTCCCTTATTGGTGACCATAGGATACGGACATCCCAGATTCAGGTTAATTTCGTCGTAGCCATAATCCTTCAGGATAGAAACCAACTCCGTTAATTCCGTTCCGTCAGAAAAAAGAACCTGAGCAACAACCGGCAACGATTGGTTATTTTCAGGAAAAACCTCACGTAACTGTGATCGTTTTATTTCATGTCCTTTCCCGTACGAAATGTAGGGAATAAAAAACTTGTCGATTCCGCCAAATGATTCGGCCAACACCTTTCGGAAGCCAAAATCGGTAAAACCCTGAAGCGGGGCCTGATATATTTTCGCGATTTGTTGCATCGTTATTAAATTTACTCATTTCGCCCTGCCGGGTGACAAAATAAAAACTATTAATCACTACTTTTGCGGCCACAAACTTATACAATTGGCAATCGGTATGCAATCTAATCAATTCAAATCAGACTCTGTAAACTCAAACCTGACTTTGAATCTGGCTAATACTCAAACCCAAACTGCTCAAACCGATTCAATAAAACCTGTACTTAGCCTGGATGATCCATCATTCAACGATTCGCTAAGTGTAAATTACATTGCTCCTGATAGCGTAATTTGTTTTGGAGGAAGGCCCGAATGGTCGCAATTCCATAAAGCATACGTACCCAAGTTTAACTACCAAAAACAATTGGTCAGGCCACTGCCCTACGATTCGCTCTATACGGTTTTAAAAGGTGTTGAAGTTGTTTTTCCGGGGAAAAAAATCTTCAGATCGAACCCCGACTGGCTTGTGGGCGTGCTTCTTGTTATTTTTCTTCTTTTCGCAACTGTCAGGTTAATTTTTAACAAGTACCTGAGCCAGTTGATGCACGCAACCATTAATAATTCAACATTCACCCGAATGTTTCGTGAACGCTACTTTAACCTGCTTCATGCTTCATTCAGGCTCGATTTGATTTTTAACCTGACGCTGGCACTTTTCTGCTTCCAGTTTCTATCGTTGCACAAAATCAACCTGGGCTATACGAAATCGTACTATATTTATCTGACATGTCTGGCCACAATTCTTGGCTATTTCTTTGCCAAAAGATTCATCTATTACCTGGTTGGAGTTCTTACCGAAAGTAAATCGGAAGTTCTGGAATACCTGTTCAACATAACCGTATTCAACCGTGTTTTAGGAATATTCTTGTTACCCGTTACGGCTGTAATAGCTTTTATTCCATTAACTCAGGTTGAACCACTGATTTATCTGGGCCTAGGGATAGTTGTTATTTTTTACTTGTTATCGTTAACCAGAGGTATCAAAATTTTCATGAAAAAACAGTTTTCAATTTTATATTTGATTTTATACCTTTGTACCCTTGAAATTTTACCATTACTTCTGATCTATAATCTGTTATTGAATTAGAGTAATGAAGAATTAATATAAAAGCATTTACCTTGAAGATCAAGAGAATTTTAGTTTCGCAGCCCAAACCTGAAACAGCCAAGTCGCCATATTTTGATCTGGCTGAAAAAAATAACATTCAGGTTGATTTCCGCCCCTTCATTCAGGTTGAAGGCGTTTCGGCTAAAGAATTCAGGCAAACAAGAGTTCAGATACTCGATCATGGTGCAGTAATTTTTACCAGCCGTACAGCAATTGATCACTTTTTCAGAATCAGCGCCGAGCTTCGCCTCACAATACCTGATACGATGAAATATTTCTGTATATCGGAAGCCACGGCTTTCTACCTTCAGAAATACATTGTTTACCGCAAAAGGAAAATATTTTACGGTGCCGGCAAATTCTCCGACCTGATTGATGTGATGAAAAAGCATAAGGAAGAAAAATTCCTTCTTCCGCTATCGCAAGTTGGTCAGCCGGAAATTACCTCGTTGCTCGATAAAGCCGGATACAATTACACCAAGGCCATTATTTACCAGACTGTAAGCAGCGATCTATCTGATTTGAAAGAGGTAAACTACGACATCCTGGTATTTTTCAGCCCTTCAGGTATTCAGTCGCTGATGCAAAATTTTCCGGGTTTTGCTCAGGAAGACACTAAAATTGCCTGCTTTGGACCAGCGACAGCAAAAGCAGTTGTTGATGCCGGGTTACGACTCGACATTGAAGCTCCAACAGCCGAAGCACCTTCGATGACTATGGCGTTAGAGCAGTTCATCAAGAAATATAACAAAGGACAATAAATCAAAACAACACAATACGACAAGGAAGGGGGGAAA
>JAJZSZ010000133.1 GCA_021849365.1 Bacteroidota bacterium
CCGATCTGGACAGGCGGCGATGGTTACAGCTTTAACAACTACGTATATCGTCAGGCAATTATCAGGAACCCAACCGAGCCGGTCACAAATACTGATGGCTCGTGGTTCGAACGCGACGTTTATTTCTACGATAATCCTGTTGCTTACCTGAAAGAATCAAACGGTGAAAATCGTTACCGGAATGTGCGTTTTACTGCAGGTTTAACATTTAAACCCATTGAAGATTTAGACATTAAAGCGATGGTAACCCGCAAAGGCGATTCGAATATCCGCGGATTTTACCAGACTAAAAACCATGTTTCGAACACTAAGTATGGTTCGGGTGGTTACGCCTCACGCGGAACTGATGATTACGTAGGCAACTATGCCGAGTTGTCGGCCAACTATAAAAAGGTGATCGGAAATCACAATCTTTCGGCCCTGGTGGGTTACAACTACGAAGACAATATGAACGAAGGCTTCTGGGCCAACAATAAATATTTCCCAACCGACTCATATACCTACAACAATCTGGCAATCGGTAGCGGTCTGCCAAAAGGAGAAGCCGGGATGGGCTCGTATAAGAATTCTGACAAGTTAATTGCCTTGTTTTCGCGTGTTAGCTACAGCTTTGCCGATAAATATCTGTTCATGGCAAGTATCCGCCGCGAAGGTTCCTCAAAATTTGGTGAAGATCATAAATGGGGTAATTTCCCCGGGGTTTCAGCCGGATGGCGTATCAACAAAGAGTCGTTCATGCAGGGCATTGGCTGGATTGACAACCTGAAACTTCGCACCGGATACGGAGTAACCGGTACAAATGTGCTCGATTCGTATAAATCGTTGAGCAGCTTGAATTACAGCGATTATTTCTACTACGAAGGGAGCTGGGTTCGTAAACTGGTTCCGGTTCGTAATGCAAATCCTGATTTGAGATGGGAGAAAAAAGAAGAAATCAACATTGGTCTCGACTTCGGATTATTTGGTGGCCGTGTTAGCGGTGCGTTCGATTTCTACAACCGCCTGACCAAGGATGCTTTATGGGATTACAGCGTGCCAACACCTCCATACCTCTACGGAACAATCACAGCCAACGTAGGACGCATTAAAAACCAGGGTTTTGAAGCATTGATTAATGTAATTCCGGTAAAAACCAGCAACTTTACATGGAATGCCGGATTCACCTTCTCAACCAACAAGAATAAACTGGTTTCGTTATCGAACGATAAATTCCAGACAACTAATGATTATTTCTACTCAGGATATACCGGAGAACCGATTCAGATTGAAACTCACCGCATTAAAATTGGCGGACCAATTGGTGATTTCTATGGACTGAAAGCCGTTGATATTACCGACGATGGTATCTGGATTATTGAAAGACCCGACGGAACCCGCATTCCCGCCACCGAATCTTCAACCGACGACCGCCAGGTATTGGGTAATGGTATTCCAAAATATTATGCCAGCTGGAACAACAGCTTCCGCTACAAAAATTTCGACCTGAGCATTAATATGCGTGGTGCCTTTGGCTACCAGATTCTGAATTTCTCCAGAATGTTCTACGAAAACCCAACGATTGGCTACAACACCCTGAATTCGGCTTACGATAAGGTTTACGGTAAAGCTGTGTTGTCTGATGTTCAGCGTTTTGTAAGTTACTATGTTGAAGATGGCGATTACTGGAAAATCGACAATGCGACTTTGGGTTACACTTTCAACCTGGCAAACAAAAATGTTTTCAAAAACCTACGCATTTATGCCTCGGGTATAAATCTGCTCACAATAACCGGCTACAAAGGAATTGATCCTGAAGTTAAGCAAACAGGATTGGATCCTGGTAACGACGAAAGGGATAAATACCCAACTACCAGAACATTTACATTTGGCGTTAACGTAACTTTCTAATCCAGCAACTATGAAAAAGAAATATATCACTATAAAATCAGTTATAAAATCGGGAGTCGCTGCACTGAGCCTGGGCATGTTATTAATCTCCGGAGGTTGTTTTAACCTCGAAGAAAAAGTTTACAATGAAGTTACCGAGGCTACCTTTTCTGCAACTGAAGATGATATTGTCGCTTTGATGGCATCGGGCTATACACCGCTTCGCTACATCATGGGCTGGCAAGGCTTGTTTGACGTTCAGGAAGAACCCGGAGATATCATTGTAACACCAACCCGCCCAAACGGTTGGGATGATGGCGGAACATACAAACAAATGCATTTCCATACATGGAACAGTCTTTCGTGGCAACCGCAAAATACATGGCTCACTTCGTACGAAGCCATCAACAACATCAACCGGGTAATGAAACAGATTGACGAAGGTTCGCTACCTGTTACCGAGCAGCAAACGGTTGCAATTAAAGGGGAGCTGAGGGCATTGCGTGCGTTGTGGTATTCTATTCTTTGCGATACACACGGAAATATACCTTTAGTAGTTAAATATGACGATGAGGTTCCGGTTCAGAAAACACGGAGCGAAGTTTATAATTTCATCGTAAGCGAACTCACCGAAGTACTTCCGGCTTTGCCGTCAACAGTTTCAAAAAGTACTTACGGACGTATGACTCAATGGGCTGCTTATCAGCTGCTGGCCCGTATGTATCTCAATGCCGAAGTTTACAAAGGTTCGGCCGAATGGGCAAAATGTAACGAAGCCTGCGACAAGATTATTGCCAGCGGAAACTTTGTGCTCGAATCGGATTACCGGAACCCGTTTAAAGTGAACAACGAAAATTCGAAAGAAATTGTGTTTGCAGTGCCTTACGACAATATCTATGGAACCGGCTGGAATGCGCATATGAAGCAGCTTTTGCCTATTCACCGGTATGTTTTCAATATGACCTCGCAGCCTTGGGGTGGATCGAGTGCCAATCCTCAGTTTATCAATAGTTATGATTCGGCTGACAAACGTTTCGATGCCACATGGTTGCATGGTCCGCAGAAAAATGCATCTACCGGAGCCGTTGTGGCCACGCTGGTAAATAAAATGCCGAGCATTTATTACTGCGAATTTGAAGAAGGATACCGTGTTTGTAAATACGAGATTGCTCTTGGCTGCAAAGGTAACATGAGCAACGATTTGCCTTATTTCCGTTACACCGATGTGTTGATGATGAAAGCCGAATGTTTGCTTCGTACCGGTAAAAAAGACGAAGCTGCAACACTTGTTTCACAGGTTCGCGCACGTGCATTTGATGATCCAAACAAAGCGAAGGTAACAGGTGCTGAACTGGAAGGAAACACCACCATTAAATACGGAACATTGGACGAAAACGGAAATATCGATAATCCGGGCGATCAGACTCCGGTGAAATATGGCCGTTTCCTCGACGAACTGGGATGGGAATTTGCTGCCGAATACCGTCGTCGTACCGATATGATTCGTTTTGGTGTATATCAGAAAAAGAGCTGGTACAACCATACCCCCAAAGGTGACTACACCATATTGTTCCCGATTGGTGAAGATCAGCTTAATACAAATCCAAACCTGAAACAAAATCCAGGTTACAATTAATTGTAATTTTACATTTCCCCTGATTTAATAAGTTTTTTATTCAGCAATCAGAGTGTTTCCCCCGGGGTTTCCCGGGGGATCATTTTGTCTGCGACCATGTTCATATTTTAAGTAAAGATGTTCATTTTTCAATAGTCAGCTTTTCTCCTGTTCTTTATTTATTTATTCATTCTTGATTGTTTTTTTATAGTAAATTGTAAATCTTTTAATCGCAAATATCATGACCATTACCCGAAAAGATTTTTTCAAAAAAACTTGCATTGCCGGCGCTTGTTTTTGCGGGTTTACATCGTTAGGAGTTCATACTACTGCATCGGAAACTGTTGTTGATCAAGCACAACCCGACGATAAAAAACTGAAATTCATGCAGGATTGGATTTCGACACTGTTGCTTCAGGTTGATGAGAATGCTGGGGATGAGGAATGTCGAAAAATAATGAAACCATGCGCAATAGCGCATTACAACTACCTGGAAATGGACAACGTATTGGCTCCATACAAGGGTGATATTGAGAAATTCAATGCTTTTATTTCAGGTGAATGGGGCTGGAAAGTGAATTACAATAAAGAAAAGGGGATAATCACTGCCGATGAAAATAAGTCGTATTGCGTTTGCCCGATGGTGAACAAAGAGAAAGGCGTTCGTTCCTCGATTCTTTGTTTTTGTTCCGAAGGTTTTGCCGAAAAAATGTTCTCAACTGTCGTTGGGCACCCTGTGAAAGCAAGGGTTGTATCGTCGATTCACAAAGGAAACGACAGATGTATCTACGAGATTAAAATGTAAAAGATCATGATCGGATAATTGAATTATGGTATTATTATATCGTGAATTTCCAAAAATCAACTAAATATTTATCATAAACAAGACAACATAAATGAATTTTTATAGGAGAATTTATAAGCTTTTCATTGGTCTGCTACTAGGCTTTTTTGCCTTGGGAACAACCACCTCGCTTGCACAAAGCGGCGATCAAATTCTGGACGGAATTGGCGAAACAGGACTAATTTCACGCTATACGTTTAAAGAAGATGTGAAAGACTGGTCGCGCAACAATTTGCATGGAAACGTTCAGGGAACTGATTTCAAGTTTGTGAAAGACGAGCTCTTCGGCAATGTACTTTCATTAAACGGAAGCAACGACACATACATTTCGCTTCCGGCTGAATCGGTAACAGGCGAACAAACCATTAGTATCACCGGATGGATTTACCTGCGCTCCGCCAAAAGTGGCCAGTTGTTTTTCGATTTTGGGAAAGACAGCAAGGCACATTTCTTTGCCGCCCCTGTAGGGACTTCGGACAAGGAAGAATTTCAGGCCCAAATCCTGACGAATGCAAAAACTTACACCGCAGCATCAGCCGCACTACCTATTTACAAGTGGGTTCATGTGGCTGTGGTGATCAACGTTCCGTATAAAACACTCAGCACGTTTGTAAACGGTGCGCTTGTTGCTGAAACTAAAAATGCTGAAGTTGAATTGCGACAGCTTTTCAAGAGTAATTCAGGAGAAACCAATAAGCTATTTATTGGACGATCGTTGAATACAGAGTATACCGGATTAAATGCCAAGTTGCACGATTTCCGCATTTACCGGGTTGCCCTGAATGACAAGCAGGTTGCCCGAATTTATGGAAATGCGCTGAGCGAAGGCGAATCAACGGTGAGAACCAACGAGGAATCGGAAGGAGAGCTTCAGAAATTTCCGGCAACAACGCCACAACTGTACAATGCCTATTTAAAAAGTGTTCCTGATATTCAGGTTGAAACCGAAATTGGAGTGCTTCCGCGACTGCCACGTTTTGTAAAGGGTGTTTACAGCAACGGTATAGAAGGTCCTGAAGTTCGGGTAATCTGGCCGGCACCAAAGGATAACAGCCAGGTGCTTACAGCCGGAACGTACACCTTAATTGGAAAAGTTTCAGGAACAGATCTTCAGCCTAAAGCAACAGTGGTTGTTAAAGCAGCAAAAGCGGCAACTCCCAACCGTACACTCGAATTTTTTAAACTCGATCAGGTTTTTTTGGATTTGGACGATCATAACCACAACACTAAATTCATTGAAAATCGCGATAAATTTATCACAGGCTTAGCCAAGTCGAACCCTGATGATTTCCTGTACATGTTCCGCAATGCTTTTGGTCAGGAACAACCGAAGGGAGCCAAACCTCTAGGTGTTTGGGACAGCCAGGAAACCAAGTTGCGTGGTCATGCCACCGGACATTACCTGAGTGCCATTGCCCAAGCCTATGCCAGCACCGGGTATAATGCCGCGCTTCAGGCCAACTTTGCAGCCAAGATGGATTACATGGTGAACACTTTGTATCAATTGGCCCAACTATCGGGACAGCCGAAAACTGCTGGCGGTGAAGCCGTGCCCGATCCATCCGCAGTGCCAGTAGGTTCAGGAAAAACCAACTACGATTCTGATTTGAGCGAAAAAGGTATTCGCACCGATTACTGGAACTGGGGGAAAGGCTTTATCAGCGCCTATCCGCCCGATCAGTTTATCATGCTCGAAAAAGGGGCAAGCTACGGTGGCGATAAAACCAAAATCTGGGCTCCGTACTACACCTTGCATAAAATCCTCGCCGGACTGATGGATATTTACGAGGTGAGCGGCAATAAAAAGGCGCTGGAAATTGTGAAGGGTATGGGCGACTGGGTGTATGCCCGTTTGAGCAAAGTGCCACAACCGACACTCATCAGCATGTGGAACAAATACATCGCCGGAGAATTTGGCGGAATGAACGAAGCGATGGCACGTTTGTCGCGCCTGACCAACGAGCCGCGCTACATGGAAGTTGCCCGCTTATTCGATAATATCAAGGTATTTTACGGCGACGCCGAACATTCGCACGGATTGGCAAAAAATGTCGATTTGTTCCGTGGATTGCACGCCAACCAGCACATTCCTCAGATTGTGGGGGCGCTCGAAATTTACCGCGACTCGGAATCGCCTGAATATTTCCACATCGCCGATAATTTCTGGAACATGACCACCAACGATTATATGTACAGTATTGGTGGAGTGGCCGGAGCGCGTAATCCGAACAATGCCGAATGTTTTATCGCACAGCCTTCCACCATTTACGAGAACGGTTTCTCCGCTGGTGGCCAGAATGAAACGTGCGCAACCTACAACATGCTCAAGCTAAGCCGTGATCTTTTCCTTTTCGAGCAGCGCGGCGAATTAATGGACTATTACGAACGCGGTCTTTACAACCACATTCTGGCTTCGGTGGCCGAAGATAGTCCCGCAAATACCTATCATGTTCCGCTGAATGCTGGTTCCGAAAAGCAGTTCAGCAACGACGATATGAGCGGATTTACCTGTTGTAACGGTACAGCGCTCGAAAGCAGTACCAAACTTCAGAATTCTATTTATTTTAAAAGCGCCGATAACAAGGCTTTGTTTGTGAATTTGTTTGTGCCGTCAACTTTAAAATGGACAGAAAAGAATATCACTGTAACGCAAACAACGGCATTCCCGAAGGAAGATCATACTATGCTGACTATTAAAGGGAAGGGTGAGTTTGACCTTCATATTCGCGTGCCACATTGGGCAACCAAAGGATTTTTTGTGAAGATCAATGGAAAGGATCAAGCTGTTAAGGCAGAGCCCGGAAATTACCTGACGATTAGCCGCAAATGGAAAGACGGAGATCAAGTAGAGTTGCGCATGCCTTTCCATTTTTACTTGGAACCAGTTATGGATCAGCAGAATGTGGCCAGTTTGTTTTACGGACCAATTTTGCTGGCTGCACAGGAATCGGAGCCTCTGAAAGAATGGCGGAAGGTAACATTGAATTTAAAAGACATCAGCAAATCGATAACAGGTGATCCTGAGAAATTGCAATTTAACATCGACGGCGTGGTTTATAAACCATTCTACGAATCGTATGGACGCTATTCGGTATATCTGGATGTGACTTTGAAATAATGTAATATGCCCAAATGGTATAAGCGTTGGGGCTTTGCCCCAAGACCCCAATTCCTTTTTTGTCTTGACACAAAAAAGGAATTAAAAAAGGTCAAGGCTTAGCCCGCTTCGCACGAAAAACCAGCGCTTGACGGCTAAAATCTTTTAAACTCGCCTTCGGCTCAGACAAAAAAGATTTTTAACGCCATCTTCACTTGTTTTTCGGCTCATCGGCCTAGGCCATTGGCGTTTATGTAAATTGAAATGTATGTTTAGATAGAACCAAAAACCAAATAATAAACCATGTTTAAACGAATTTTATTTATTCTCCTTGCGTCAGTTTTCACGACTGGCGCTTCTTTCAATGTGTCGGCACAAGTTAAGTTGGTTGATTACCAACGGGCTGATTCCATTATGAAACTGAATGACCGGATTTATAATCAGGTAAATTCCGTCAATTGGATCGATTCCACTTCAGTGTTCTGGTATGCGGTAAAAAACCGCGAGGGAATGGCCTACACGATGATCGATGCAGCAAAGGCAACGCGTAAGCCGGCCTTCGATGTAGCTAAACTTGTTGAGCAGCTCAACAAACAGTCGGGGGTGAAAGCAACAGCAAAATCGCTTCAGTTGCAAAAACTGAAATTTGACCTGAAAGCGAACAAGTTCCAGTTTCTGTTCGATAAGAAGTATTTCACCTACAACCTGAAAAGTTATGCGCTTGTAAAAGATTCAGTTGCGAAACCTTCAGGACCAAATCCTTATTGGAACGAAGGGTTCGATGAATTGAGCAACAAGCCGGTTACTTCGCCTGACAGCACGTGGGTTGCTTTCATCAAAAACTACAATGTATATGTTCGTAATAAAAAGGATAGCAAAGAGATACAGTTGAGTTTCGACGGGTCGGCAGGCGATTTTTATTCGTCGTATTTCAGTTGGTCGCCCGACTCGAAGAAGCTGGCGGTGAATAAGGTGCGCAAAAACGAAGATCATTTCATTTACTTCGTCGAGTCGTCGCCAAAGTCGCAGTTGCAGCCTATCCTGCAAAAGCGCAATTACCTGAAACCGGGCGACGCGCTGCCCATCAAGCGTCCGTCGCTTTTCAATCTGGAAACGCTGAAGCAAATTCCGGTTGACGCGCAGGCTTTCGAAAACCAGTACGAATTGTCGAACCCGAATTGGAAAAAGAACAGTTCAGCATTTACCTTCGATTTCAATCAGCGTGGGCACCAGGTTTTTCAGGTGGTCGAGGTGGACGGAACTTCAGGAGCAGTAAAGGTGATTATTGACGAACGCAGCAAAACTTTTATTGATTATAGCGGCAAATATTTCCGCCACAACATGGAGAAACGCGATGAAATCATTTGGGCATCGGAGCGCGATGGCTGGAACCACCTGTACATGTACGATGCCAAAACGGGCAAGGTGAAAAAGCAGATTACCTCCGGAAACTGGGTGGTTCGCGAAGTGGTAAAGGTCGACGAAAAAACGAATACCATCATTTTTAAAGCTTCAGGACGAAATGCCGACGAAGATCCATACTACATTCATTACTGTAAAGTGAATTTCGATGGCAGCGGCTTGATCGATCTGACTCCTGAAAAGATGGAGCATCAGGCTACTTTTTCGGCTGATTTTGCCTATTTTACCGACACGTATTCAACAGTACAAACACCGCCGGTTACCGTTTTGCGCCGCACTTCAGACGGGAAAGTCATCATGGAACTGGAAAAAACCGACATTGCCGATTTGCAGGCCAAAGGCTGGATTGCTCCTGAACCTTTTGTGGCCAAAGGTCGCGATGGAAAGACAGACATTTGGGGAAACATTTATCGTCCAACGAATTTTGATCAGAATAAGAAATACCCGATCATCGAATACATTTATGCCGGGCCGCATAGCTCGTTTACACAGAAAAGCTTCAAACCGTGTAGTTATGCGTGGTCGGGACTGGCAGAACTTGGTTTCATCATCGTTCAGTCGGACGGAATGGGAACATCGAACCGTGGAAAAGCCTTTCAGGATATATGCTACAAAAACCTGAAAGATGCAGGATTCCCCGATCGCATTTTGTGGATGAAAGCCGCCGCCGAAAAATACAGTTACATGGATACCACGCGAGTTGGCTTGTTTGGCGGATCAGCCGGAGGACAAAGTACGCTGGCCGGTTTGCTGTTTCATCCTGAATTTTACAAAGCTGGATCGTCGTCGTGCGGATGCCACGACAATCGTATGGACAAAATCTGGTGGAACGAACAATGGATGGGTTACCCGATTGGCCCTGAATATGCCGAAAATTCGAATGTGGTGAATGCAGCCAAACTTCAGGGTAAATTATTGCTGATTGTAGGCGAAATGGACGACAATGTCGATCCGGCTTCGACCATGCAAGTGGTAAATGCCCTGATTGCTGCCAAAAAGGATTTTGAATTGGTAGTTCTTCCGGGCACCAATCACACGCTTGGGGGCGATTATGGCGAACAAAAGCGACGCGATTTCTTTGTGAAAACCTTTTATAATCAGGCTACTCCGGATTGGAATAAAGTGGCAAAAAGTAATTAATAATAGAACCACATAGGAACATAGAACACAATAGGATTCAATTAATACTAATCTATGTGACCTATGTGTCTATGTGGTTTAAAATAAAAGAGATGAAAAAAATATTTGTTTTATTGGTCTTAATTATGGCAACTTTTGCCATTCAGGCACAAAACACCAAACTGGTGCCGCCAATTACGCGCGTTCCCGATTCGCTTAAGCTGGACAAATTCTATAAAAAATACATGAACGCCAATGGCATCGCCATCACCGCGTCTTGGCGCGTTCCGGATACGGCAATGGTTCAGGCCTGGCGCATTCTCGATTTTATGACCCGCGATTTACCCAAACCGGTGCTCGATGCGATGGTGAAAGTGAAAACCCGGGTAACCGTAATGGCTCGCTACGAAGGAACCACCGATGTTCCCGAACATGCCCATTTGGCTGCAGATACCACCCTGAACTGGGATTTGCGCGCCCGCGGGTTGGGAGGCGACCTGGAACTTCCACTGACCTCGTGCGCTGAAGAAAACCTGCTGGCCTACCAAATCGATAAATACCATGCCGAAGATATTCTGATTCACGAGTTTGCCCATTCCATTCACCTGATTGGAATTGTTCAGGTTGATCCAACTTTCAATCAGAAATTGGAAAAGTTATTGAATCAGGCTGTAGCCAAAGGAAAGTATGCAAATACTTACGCCAAAACCGACATTGCCGAATACTTTGCTGAAGGCGTTCAGGATTGGTTTAATGTAAATGCTGAAGTGCCCAAAGCTGATGGGAAGCATAACGATTTGAATACCCGCGAAGAATTGAAAAAAT
>JAJZSZ010000134.1 GCA_021849365.1 Bacteroidota bacterium
GTTGAAAATTCATAATTCTGTAAATCACAGTTTTTAGCAACTGGCAGCTAGCTGCTTGCAAGAAGCCAATTGCCAGCAGCTAGTAGCTGTTATTAAAATATTACCATGATCAAAGTTGGAATAATAGGTGGCGCAGGCTATACCGCCGGAGAACTGATCCGGATTTTGCTGAACCACCCTCAGGCAGAAATAATTTTTGTACAGAGCAGCAGCAACGCCGAAAATTTGCTTTCGGATGTGCATACCGATTTGCTGAGCGACACCGACATCCGGTTCTGTGCCGATGCCGATTTCTCGGCCATCGATGTGGCGTTTTTCTGCATGGGACACGGAAAATCGAAAGAATTCCTGGCAAAAAACACCTTGCCTGAAAACGTAAAAATCATTGATCTGAGCCATGATTTCAGACTGAAACGCGAAGGAAACGACTTCGTGTACGGCTTGCCCGAGTTGAATCGTGATCTGATCAGAAAATCGAATAAAATTGCCAATCCGGGCTGTTTTGCTACGGGAATTCAGTTGGCTGTTTTGCCTTTGGCTGCTGCTGGTTTAATTAAAGATGAACTGCATGTCAACGCCATTACCGGATCAACCGGAGCTGGGCAGGCACCGAGCGAAACCTCGCATTTTAGCTGGCGGAACAACAACTTGTCAGTTTACAAGGCTTTCGAACACCAGCATTTGGGCGAAATTGGCCAGAGTTTCAAGCAGCTTCAACCCGATTTTACACATGCAATCAATTTCATTCCAGTACGGGGAAACCATACCCGAGGCATCTTTGCCTCAGTTTATACCCAATTTGATGGTTCTTTAGAAGAAGCCACCAAGCTTTATCAGGATTATTACGCATCACACCCTTTTGTGCAGGTGAGCGCCAAAAATCCTGATCTGAAACAAGTGGTAAACACCAACAAAGCGATTGTTTACCTCGAGAAACATGGAAATAAACTGATGATCCTTTCGGTAACCGACAATTTGCTGAAGGGTGCCTCCGGGCAGGCCGTTCAAAATATGAACCTCGTTTTTGGACTGGAAGAAACCACCGGCCTGAATTTGAAAGCAGTTGCTTTTTAAGCCAGCAACTAGTTACTAGCTGCCAGCAGCTGGCAAAACAAAAACAAAAACTATAGATTGAAATGAATCTTTTCGACGTATATCCTTTGCTTGACATTACTCCGGTAAAGGGCCAAAACTGTTATATCTGGGACGAAAACGGAACCCAATATCTGGATTTATATGGCGGACACGCCGTCATTTCGGTGGGACATTCGCACCCGCATTACATCAAACGCATTAACGATCAACTGAGTCAAATTGGTTTTTACTCTAATTCAGTGCAAATTCCGCAGCAAAAAGAATTAGCCGATAAACTTGGCACAGCCTGTGGTTATCCCGATTACCAGTTATTTTTGGTGAATTCGGGTGCCGAAGCCAATGAAAATGCACTGAAACTGGCATCGTTTGTTACCGGTCGCAAAAAAATGGTAGCCTTCAAAAAAGGTTTCCATGGCCGCACTTCGGCTGCCGTTGCGGTAACCGACAATCCAAAAATCGTAGCTCCGGTCAACGAAACTTCAAACGCCATTATTTTGCCTTTCAACGATTTGGCATTGCTCGAAGAACAACTGAAAACCAATGAAATCGGAGGCGTGATTATTGAAGGCATTCAGGGAATTGGCGGCATTCATGTTCCAAATCCTGAGTTCCTGATTGGCGCTGAAAAACTCTGCAAACAATACGGAGCATTGCTGATTTTAGATGAAATTCAATCGGGTTACGGCCGTAGCGGAAAATTCTTTGCCCACCAGTACACCCCGGTAAAGCCCGATTTAATCACTGTTGCCAAAGGAATGGGCAACGGGTTTCCGGTTGGAGCCCTTCTTATCGCTCCTGAAATTAAGCCTTGGTTTGGCATGTTGGGAACCACTTTTGGTGGTAATTACCTGGCGTGTGCAGCAAGTTTGGCTGTTCTGGAAATTATGGAGAACGAAAAACTGGTTGAAAATGCCGCAGAAGTTGGTGAATATCTGATCAATAAGCTTAAAAATATACCGGGGATCAAAGAAGTTCGCGGGCAAGGTTTGATGATTGGACTCGAATTTGAACAACAAATTAATGACATTCGTCATGTTTTATTAAAAAAACATCATATTTTTACCGGCGTAAGCGGAACAAACATCATTCGATTACTTTCTCCGCTAACTTTGACTAAAGAACAAGCCGACATTTTTGTTAAAGCATTGACAGAGACTCTCGGATAGTAAATTCAAACTTATGATTGACCAGAAAATAACCATTATTGGAGGAGGAAATCTCGGAGGTTCGGTAGCTTTTGGTTTGATGAAATCAAAACAAATACAACCATCATCATTGACGGTTTCCGACCGTTATACCAGTGTCCTGAAAAAATTTCAGGAGCAGGGAGCCACAGTTACCAACAATAACGTCGAGGCTATTCAAACAGCAGACATTGTTATTCTGGCCATTAAACCCTATCAGGCTCAGGAAATTATTGCTGAAATCAGACCCTTTTTAAATAAAAATCAAATTCTTATCTCGGCAGTTGCCGGCTTGGGACTTCTAAAACTTGAAGAAGCAGTAAGCGGTTCAGGCATACAGACGTTCAGGATAATGCCCAACACTGCAATAGCGATCCAGGAATCGATGACGTTGATTTCGACCAATGTAAAATCAGAAGAGACCTGCAATCTGGTAGTTCATATATTCGATCAGTTAGGTAAAGCATCTATTATTCCTGAAGATTTAATGGCTGCAGCCACGGTTTTAGGCTCTTGCGGAATTGCATTTGCATTGCGCTACATGCGGGCTGCTATGCAAGGCGGTATTGAAATGGGGTTCAGTGCAGAAATGGCACAGTTTATTACTGCTCAAACCGTGAAAGGGGCAGCTGAATTGATTTTGGAATCGGGAAGACATCCTGAACAGGAAATTGATAAAGTAACGACACCTCGTGGTATTACCATCACTGGTTTGAATGAAATGGAGCATCAGGGATTTAGTTCATCGCTGATTCAGGGATTGATTGCTTCCTTCAATAAATGCTGATTTTGAAAACAAATTTGCGATATAAAAAAATCACTGTCAAAGTTGGCAGTAACGTTCTAACCAAGTCTGACGGTACTTTAAACGACACCAATATTTCGCATTTGGCTGATCAAATCACAAAACTTCGTCACGAAGGTGTTGAAGTAGTGCTGGTTTCATCGGGAGCTGTAGCTGCCGGACGTGGGGAAATCGGGAACGGGCGCAAGCTCGATACCGTTTCAGCACGCCAATTGTGGTCGGCGGTTGGGCAGGTAAAAATGATCAATAAATGGGCTGAAGCTTTCAGTAAGTATGGGATTGTGTGCGCGCAGGTGCTCACCACTAAAGAAAACTTCAGCGACCGGGTTCATTACCTGAACATGAAAAACTGTATTTCGACCCTAATTGAAAATAAGGTGATTCCGATTGTAAATGAAAACGACACCATTTCGGTAACAGAACTGATGTTTACCGACAACGACGAGCTTTCTGGTTTAATTGCCTCGATGGAGGATTCGGAAGCGTTGATCATTTTAAGTAACATCGACGGGATTTATGATGGTTCGCCCGATTTGCCTGAATCAAGAGTGATTCGTGAAATCACAACTAAAAGCAAACCATTAAATGAAGCCATTTCTACCAGTAAATCGAGTTTCGGACGTGGCGGAATGCTCACCAAATACCATATTGCGAAAAAAGTGGCCAAAGGTGGAATCAACGTTCACATTGCCAATGGAATGAAAGAAAATACATTGTTGAAAATCATGAATGTTTCTGTTGATTTTGAACACACCGTTTTTCTTTCAGCTAAGAAGAAATCATCGAATGTTAAGAAGTGGATTTCGTATTCCGAAAGCTTTGCTAAAGGCGAATTGGTTGTAAACGATGGAGCCCGCGCAGTGCTTCTGTCGAGCCAGGCAACAAGTTTATTGCCAATCGGAGTTATTTCGATTGAAGGGACCTTTGAAAAGGGCGATCTGGTCAAGATAAAAGACGAAACCGGAAACCTGATTGGAATAGGAAAAACGGAATACAATTCGGAGAAAGCGGAAAAATTGATCGGAAATAAAAATAAGAAGGCGATAGTTCACTACGATTATTTGTATATCATGGAATAAAAAGGCACTGATTCAGGATTTATGTACTTATACCCTTTTCATAGACCCCTTATTTTTGCCTCCAAGGCAATTATATCCTGAGTTATTTTCCCCTTCCTCCCCCTAGGAAGGGGCTTTTTTTTCCAACATTTATATAGTTTTTTGCGTTTAGAAGAACAAAAAGACGACAGCATCATCAAAAACTAATTTTGAACAAAATGACTGTAAAAGAACAACTTGGACTGGTATTAAAAGCCAGTCGAAAACTGAATCTTGTTTCAGAGGAAAAAATAAATCAGGTTTTGGAAGATGTGGCCCAGGCTGCAATCGATAATACCCCATTTATTCTTGGGGAAAATGCCAAAGACTTAAGCCGTATGGATTCGAAAGATCCAAAGTACGACCGGCTGATGCTTACTGCCGACCGTATCAAAGGAATTGCTGTCGACATGCTGAATGTAGCCAAACTACCTTCTCCACTAGGGAGAGTTTTGGGAGAAACTGTCCGTCCCAATGGACTAAAAATTACAAAAATCAGTGTTCCGTTTGGGGTAATTGGAATCATTTACGAAGCCCGACCGAATGTAACTTTCGACGTTTTTTCACTTTGCTTGAAATCGGGTAATGCCTGTGTTTTGAAAGGCGGAAGCGATGCCAACGACTCAAATCTGGCTATTGTAAAAGTTATTCAGGAGGTATTGCGCAAACACAATCTCGACGAAAATATACTTGCACTTCTTCCGGTTGACCGCGAAGCCACTGCCGAGTTGCTCCATGCTCATGGTCGGGTGGACTTGATTATTCCTCGTGGTTCACAAAGTCTCATCAATTTTGTGCGCGAAAATTCATCGATTCCGGTTATTGAAACCGGTGCCGGAATTTGCCATACCTATTTTGATGAATCCGGCGATACTGCCAAAGGTCAAGCGATTATCAATAATGCAAAAACCCGTCGCCCCAGCGTATGCAATGCGCTTGACTGTCTGATCATTGACGAAAAAAGACTCATTGATTTGCCGAAGCTGACTGAATTACTTCCTGCGAGTAATGTAGTAATTTACGCCGATGAAAAAGCATACCAAAAACTCGAAAGCAACTACCCTGCTGAATTGCTTGAACATGCCACCGAAGAATCTTTTGGAACTGAATTTCTGGATTACAAAATGGCTATTAAAACGGTTTCGGGCCTTGATGAAGCACTTGACCATATTGCACACTACAGTTCCAAACATTCAGAAGCCATTGTTTCTGAAAACCCCGAGGCTTTGCAGATTTTCCAAAAATCGGTTGATGCGGCAGCAGTTTATTGCAATGTCTCCACCGCATTTACCGATGGCGCACAGTTTGGTTTAGGCGCCGAAATTGGCATCTCTACTCAGAAACTTCATGCCCGAGGACCAATGGCCTTGGAAGAGCTCACAAGCTATAAATGGATCGTGGAAGGTAACGGACAAATCAGGCCGAAATAATCGCAGGAAAAAGCAAAAGGCAAAAGGTAAAAGTGAAAAATACACTTATATTTATGCTACGAATAATTTCAATACAACACACTAAAATCCAATAGAATCGTTTTAAATTTCAACCAATAATGAGACAATTTACATCCGTCCATGATCTCAAAAATCTGGATGACGCATTGAAACTGGCATTCGAACTGAAAAAGTCGCCATATAAATTCCAGGATTTGGGCAAAAACAAGACTCTGTTGCTCGTTTTCTTCAACTCAAGTTTACGCACGCGCCTCAGCACCCAAAAAGCCGGACTGAACCTCGGCATGAATGTGATCGTTTTCGACATTAACGAAGGAGGCTGGAAACTCGAAACCGAAATGGGAGTAATCATGGATGGCGACAAGCCTGAACACATTCGTGAAGCTGTACCGGTAATCGGTCGTTATTGCGATATCATTGGCGTTCGTTCGTTTGCCCGCTTTGAGAATCGTGAGGACGATTACCAGGAAAAAATATTGCAGCAATTTATCGATTATTCCGGAGTGCCGGTGGTAAGCATGGAAGCTGCGACACGTCATCCGCTGCAATCGTTCGCCGACCAGTTAACCATCGAAGAATACAAAACCAAAGCCCGCCCGAAAGTGGTATTGAGTTGGGCACCACATCCACGGGCTTTACCTCAGGCTGTGCCAAACTCGTTTGTTGAATGGATGCGTGCTGCTGATTACGAAGTGGTTGTAACACATCCTGAAGGATATGAACTCGCTCCTGAATTTATGGGCGACCTGAAACCTGAATACGACCAGATGAAAGCCTTTGAAGGTGCTGATTTTGTGTATGCCAAAAACTGGGCATCGTACACCAATTATGGCCAGATTTTATCGAAAGATCGTTCATGGACTGTTTCGGAGCGTCAAATGGCAGTGACCAACAATGCAAAGTTTATGCACTGTTTACCTGTCCGCCGCAATATGATTGTTAGCGATGAAGTTATTGATGGGCCAAATTCGATTGTAATTCCTGAAGCCGAAAACCGTTTATTCTCGGCTCAGGCTGTATTAAAAATGATGTTGGACCAGTTAAAATAGTTCGAAGTGCTTTGAGATCGAAGTGCCTAAAGTATTTTAGGCTCTCAACTCGAAGCATTCTAAGCACTTAAAATTTTAGGCACTTATTTTATGGAAAGATTGACCATTGTAAAAGTTGGTGGTAAAGTTGTAGAAGAAAAAGAATCGCTGGATTTGTTGCTCAACCAATTTGCCCAAATCAGGGGGAAACGCATTTTAGTGCATGGTGGCGGACGATTGGCAACAACATTGTCGGAAAAGCTGGGTATTGAAACCCAAATGGTGGAAGGGCGAAGAATAACTGATGAAGCCACCCTGGAAGTGGTTACCATGGTTTATGCCGGGTTAGTCAACAAAAATATTGTGGCAGGCTTGCAGGCCCGTGGTTGTAACTCGATAGGACTTACAGGTGCCGACCTGAATTTAATTAAAGCGAAAAAGCGTCCTGTTAAGGAAATTGATTATGGTTTTGTAGGCGACATTATGGGTGTAAGTACCTCTGAACTTCGGCTTCTACTTAATGAAGAAGTGGTTCCGGTTATTGCCCCTATCACACATGATACTCGCGGACAATTGCTAAACACCAATGCAGATACTATTGCTGCCGATCTGGCTATAGAGCTGTCGAATTATTTCACGGTAAACCTTTTCTATTGCTTCGAAAAGAAAGGTGTTTTGCTTAATGCTGAAGATGAGAATTCTGTCATATCTGAACTTAGCTACGATCGATTTAAACAATTGCAAAGCGATGGTGTGATTAAAGAAGGAATGATTCCAAAACTTGATAATGGTTTTAATGCCATGCGCAATGGGGTAAGTCAGATTTTAATTACTAACCCCAACCTGATCTCAATGGCCAGGGGGACCCGACTAAGTCTAAAGGAAGACTAAATAAACTCACTATAATCTAATAAAAGTCCGGAATCGCATGATTCCGGACTTTTATTTTTTCAGGGCCGCCGCTCTGCAAACGATATGAAAATATGTAAGCTATCTTATGAAATAAGTAAGGCAAAACCTAAACATTTTCAACTCATTTACGTTTATATATTTGAATCTCAACGCATCTAAGCAATATTTCAGAAGTACAATTCTTTAGGAAAGTTGATTTATGATTTTCGATTATCCATTTGTTAGATGAGTTAAAGATTTAAGTATTCAATACAATTTAGTGGTGATTGTTTTTTGTGTGGATTGGGATTGATTGTGTGAATTAGAGAACCGTTTCAAGTTGTACTTGAAACGGTTTCTCTTTTTTTGTAACGGCTAAACTTATTCTTCAGAAATGCCGTTTTCATTCGATTTTCTTCAAATAAGTCGTTCTGATTTTAATCAGAAAATTATAGATTTGCATTGCAAAATAAGTTAGCGTTTCTGATAAGGAAACTTTAAACTAATTGCATCGGGGTGTAGCACAGTTGGCTAGCGCGCCACGTTCGGGACGTGGAGGTCGGAAGTTCGAGTCTTCTCACCCCGACATTTTTGAGAATTAAAACATACTAAAAGACCGCAAAATGTTGATTTTGAGGTCTTTTTGATTTTTTAACATATCAAAATAAACCACTTCATATCAGGTTGTATGTGAACTATCCGGTGACCTTTTAAAGTTTTTATATTTGGTTCACGAATGTTGTAATAATTAATTGATTAACAAATCATTACAAACATTTTAGGTGATGGATTTTGATGTTTTTTGATTCGATTTCGAATTAAATTTTATTAAAACCGGTGACCTTTTTTCAATTATAAATATTTAAAAGGAAGAAATCATGGAAAAAGTAACTTTAGGAATTCATTTTGTACTACGTACGAATAAAATTAACAACGGATTAGCTCCAATTTATGCAAGAATTACAGTGAATTCAAAACGCTGCGAGCTTTCTGTCAAACGTAGTATTTTAAGCAGTGCATGGAATGTTGGCAAAGGAATGGCTAAACCAAGTTGTCCAGAAAACAAACAATTGAACTCGTATTTGGAGCAAATTCGAAAAATGATGGTTGAAGCATATCAGGACCTTGTAGTTAGCAAACAATTTGTCACCGCAGAAGCTATCAAAAACAAATTTTATGGCTTAGATATTTCTGATATGACTTTAATTAAGTTAATTGATTATCACAATTTAAACTGCAAGGAAACTCTCCGTTGGGGAACGCTAAAAAATTACTACACAACAAAAAAATATATCGAGCTATTTTTAAAACAGAAACATAGGACAAGCGACATCTTTTTAAAGAGCCTTAATTATAAATTTTTAATGGATTTCGAATATTTTATGCGCAACTATCAACCAGAAGACTTTCATTCACCGATGGGTAATAATACTGTAATGAAGCATATTGAAAGGTTGAGAAAAATGATAAAAATGGCTATGCGATATGAATGGCTTGAAAAGGATCCTTTTGCTGCTTTTAGACAAAAGTTTCACCACGTAGAGCGAGGATATCTAACAGAAGAAGAATTGAAAATTATCGAGGAAAGAGATTTTTCAATATCCAGGCTAAAGTATATCAAGGACCTATTTGTTTTCGCGTGTTATACTGGTTTTGCTTATGTTGATGTGATGAAGCTGACACCAAATGATATACAAATCGGGATCGATAAAAAGATGTGGATTTTCACCAAAAGAGAAAAGACAGATAATCCAGTTCGGATTCCACTATTGCCAAAACCTTTGGAAATAATAAATGAATATAAGACAGATATCCAAGCAGTCAGTCATGGTCGCCTCTTCCCTCCTATTTCTAATCAGAAATTAAATAGCTATCTGAAGGAGGTTGCAGACATTTGTGGAATAAAGAAAAACCTGACATTCCATTTGGCAAGACACACATTTGCAACGACGGTGACTTTGTCCAATGGGGTTCCAATAGAATCAGTCAGTAAAATGCTTGGACATTCATTGATCTCGACCACTCAGATTTATGCTAAAGTCATTGAAAAAAAGCTGGGTGAAGATATGGACATGTTAAACGAGAAACTGAAAAGCAAGAAGGATAATCAAAGAAATGAGAGTAACGCTAAAGCATGCTAATGATACCCCGCTGCTATTTTCTCACAAATTTATTGATCGCATCCCGAAAAAGTCAAGGGTCTGATAAACGCCATTTGATTTTTTGTTGTCTGGAAAACTATCGAATGGCGCCCTTGACTAATATCCGGTCTGCTCAAAATTCCCGGTTCAAAAATAACCGGCGAGCCAGACCTATTCTGAGATTTTTTCAGAAGCCAAAATAAGCCTCCAGGGCAGGAGCAATAAATAATGAAACCAGATAAATTAATTTACAGGGTAAAGATCTCAGCCGGATTGGCGGATCTGGCTTACCGTTCAAAACTGATTTGGATAACCGGTGTTCTTGGAGCTGATCATGCTTTGCAAACGGCTATTTTCTGGGCAGAGTCCTATTGGTATCCGGATTGGCTGACTATTGAAGTTACACCTTTAACCAAGGACTTTTGTACGGTTTCCTCCCCTATGGTATTCAAACGTCAGTTTCCAACTTTTTACCAGGCCCAAGAGACCTCCGTATCACTTGAATTTGAATAGACAGAGTGTAAAGTGGAAATCCCTGCGGCCAGTTCATTTCGTTTGCTTCGCACTTCATTAACACGCCTCGGTCAACCGGGAAAGCGTAACCTTTCAGGATTTAAAAATGCTTTTTCTGGCGAAAACTAAACTATATTTAGTTGTCCTGAAAAGTCCACCCTTTCCTGTTTTATAAGTCAGCGTCAGACTTTCAATCCGCAAAAAATGACGTCCAATTTTAAATATTAGCTGTAATCAATTGATTTTGATTTGCTTTGGTGCAAATTGACACTTTCAGGATTTGGCTGGTTGACTTACCTTTAAATGACAGCAAATGCCCATGCGGGAGGTTGAGCAAGTTTATGTTTTGGTAATACCAAAACGATTGTTTCATCCCGCTGGTCTAATTAAAAAGGTTCAGAATAGTAGAAACAACAGAAAATGAAAACAGGAAACAAAACAGGACGCCCGGCAAAAGCAGCCGGACGAAAAAAAGGGTATTGTGTCAGCCTGAAGATGGATACGCAACAGTATTATACCCTGAAAGCCAAAGCCAGGGAAGCCGGAATTTCCATTAGTGAATG
>JAJZSZ010000135.1 GCA_021849365.1 Bacteroidota bacterium
ATTTGCTGAAACCTCTGTTTGGAGAGCAAACCGATCAGGTCATTCACGATTTTCTGGTTGATTTGGGACACTGGCATTACAAGCTAAAGGATGAGTTCAGCACTCAACAAAAAATCAATCAATATTTTCTGAAGAATGTTGAAGAAGAGGATTTAGATGAACAGAGCAGAAAAATCAGGAATGGATTGTTTGATCTGGCCGCCAATGTCCTGTTCATATCGACTGGCGATGACCAATGGCACCCGCGCATTGCCATGCAAAAAACCAGCTCATATGCCGAGCTCGATGACTGGACAAAAGAACAACTCAACGGAGTTTACTACGATTATTTTTACAAGCGACATGAGAATTTCTGGTACCAGAAAGGAATGGAGAAGTTGCCTGTTATTGTAGCTGTGGGCAACATGCTGGTTTGCGGCGAAGATTTGGGTATGATTCCGGAATGTGTGCCCAAAGCCATGAAAGAACTGGGCATATTGAGTCTAGAAATTCAAAGGATGCCCAAAAATCCAAAAGTGAAATTTGCTCATCCTGCAGATGCTCCATATCTGTCAGTTTGCACAACCTCAACGCACGATATGTCGACCATTCGTGGCTGGTGGGAAGAAGACCGGGAGAAAACGCAACTATTCTACAATATTGAACTGGGGAATTCGGGCCAGGCTCCTTATTTTGCCGAGCCATGGGTTTGTCAGCAAATTATTACCCAGCACCTTTATTCTCCAGCCATGTGGGTAACCATCCCTATTCAGGACTTTATTGCCATCGACAGCAATTTCAGGTGGGAAAAAACTCAGGCCGAACAGATCAACTATCCGGCTGACGTACGTCACAAATGGCGTTTTCGGATGAAACAAAGCATCGAAGAACTGCAAAAGGCTCATGATTTTAACAAACTACTTAGCGAGCTGATAAAAGCTTCGGGAAGAAATTCGGATTATTGAAATCTGAATCTCTGTTAAGCGACCATTTCTCTATCGATCGTATAACGTTTTTTGCCAAATAAATTGGCATGGGTAATTTATTTTGTCAAAACTACCTGAGAGTAAACATATTTCTATTGATCTTTTTAGTAAATTAGTTAGTTTTTCCAACAAGGCAATAATTTAATTATTGCTATATATTTCTGTATTCTGTTTTTCCAGATTACAAGAGGTCGAAATGTCGTCTCCGACCAAAAACGACTTCTTTATGAGTCACTACTTAGCCTAAAAACACCTTCCATGTTAAAGGTTAAACCGGAACTTATAAATCCGGGTTCAATTCGTCTTATTGTCATCTCTCTTGTATTTAAACTCGCCAAAACAAAACGGCCCTACTCAACAACAAGCACTATTCAAATGATAATTTTTGATATTCAAATCAAGTAAATCATCTAACTATGAAAACAATTAGAACAATCATCACTCTTTTTATTATTGTATTTCTGTCTACTTCCACAAAAGGACAGAGTAATTATTTCAACCCAGAACAGATCGATATTCCTTTCACCAGGTATGTCCTTGACAACGGATTAACTTTAATCGTCCATGAAGACCACAAAGCACCAATTGTTGCCGTTAATATCTGGTATCACGTAGGATCGAAAAACGAAAAACCAGGAAGAACAGGTTTTGCCCATCTATTTGAACACCTGATGTTTAATGGAAGTGAGAATTTTAACACGGATTATTTTAAAGCACTTGAAAGCATTGGCGCCACTGATTTGAACGGAACTACCAATAACGACCGTACAAATTATTTCCAATGTGTGCCAACGGCAGCACTCGATGAAGTGCTTTTTCTTGAGAGCGACAGGATGGGACACTTATTAGGGGCCATTGACCAAGCTAAACTTGATGAACAACGCGGCGTTGTTCAAAATGAGAAACGACAAGGAGAAAACAATCCGTATGGTCGACAATGGGAAATTATAACCAAAGCCACTTATCCTCAGGGGCATCCATATTCATGGACAGTTATTGGCTCAATGGAAGATCTTACTGCCGCAAGTCTCAACGACGTCAAAGAATGGTTTAAAACCTATTATGGTCCGTCGAATGCTGTACTAAGCGTTGCCGGCGATATAAAGCCAGAAGAGATTCTGGAAAAAGTAAAACTTTATTTTGGCGATATTCCCCCCGGACCATCATTGGTGAAACCGGAAATAAATATTGCCAGGAGGTTCGAAGAAACCCGCGGATATTATGAAGACCGAGTGCCGGAAGCAAGAATAACAATGGAATGGAATGTTCCACAATGGGGCACAAAGGAAGCCACTTTACTGAATTTAGCAAGCCGAATCATGTCGTCGGGGAAAACATCGCGTTTGTATAAAAAACTGGTTTACGAAGATCAAAGCGCCAGTTCTGCTTCAGCATATATTAACACGCTGGAAATTTCAGGCAATTTCACCATCGATATCCGTGTAAAGCCCGGAAAATCAGCCGAAGAAGTTGAACAGACTATGAATAATGTACTTCAGGAGTTTCTGGATAAAGGACCGACGCAGGATGAGCTTGAGCGGGTTCGTTCAAGTTATTTTTCAGGTTTCCTGAAAGGGATCGAGCGAATTGGCGGATTTGGTGGAAAATCGGATATTCTAGCTACCAACGAGATTTACGGTGGCACACCCGATTATTATAAAAAAGTACTGAAATATGTTGCTGATGCCACACCTGCTGAGATACAGAATGTATGTAAGGAATGGCTAAACTCGGGGAAATATGTTTTGGTGTGCAAACCTTTCCCTAAACTCAACGCCTCGGGAAAAGGAGTCGACCGCAGTAAGCTTCCACAACTGGGAACAACTGTTCCGTCATCATTCCCCGATTTGCAAAAAGCGACCCTTAAAAACGGTTTAAACATTGTGCTGGCCCAACGAAAGGGAGTTCCGACCATCGAAGGAAGCCTGATTGTCAACGCCGGATCTTCCACTGATATTACTTCAAAACCAGGATTGGCAAGCCTGGCTATGGACTTGCTTGACGAAGGAACCAAGACTCTCAACACTCTTGAAATCAGCGAAAAATTACAGCTTCTGGGTGCTGGTCTGGGCACAAGTGCCAGTCTCGATGCATCATATGTCAGCTTCAATACTTTGAAACAAACGTTAAATCCTACCCTCGATTTATTGGCCGACATTATCACCAATCCTTCATTCCCTCAGAAAGAATTCGACAGGCTGAACAAAGACCATGTAAACCGCATTCTACGCGAAAAAACCGAACCGTTCAGCATGGCTATGCGCGTATTTCCTAAAATTCTATACGGAACAGGCCATCCTTACAGTAACCCGATCTCAGGTAGCGGATATGAAAATACAGTAAAAGCAATTACTCTGGATGATGTCAGAAGCTTTTACAACACATGGTTCAAACCCAATAATGCGACCTTGATTGTTGTAGGTGATGTTGAAATGCCTGACCTCATCTCGTCTCTTGAAGACAAACTTTCAGGATGGAAAAAAGCATCAATACCTAAAACTGAAATCAGTCAGATTAAAGCCTCAGAAGGCAAAAAGATTTATCTGATGAACAAGCCCGAATCAACCCAATCGGTTGTTATTTGTGGATACCTGACAGCTCCGTACGGGCAGGTTTCTCAACCAGCATTAACCGCAATGAACAATATTCTGGGAGGTGACTTTATTTCAAGACTGAACATGAATCTCAGGGAAGACAAACACTGGTCGTACGGTGCGAATAGCTTTGTTTGGGACGCCAAAGGACAAAGACCCTTCCTGGCCTATGTTTCCGTACAAATGGACAAAACAAAGGAATCGATTCTCGAAATTCAGAAAGAACTATCAGGAATTATTGGCGATAAACCAATTACAGCTGACGAATTTAGCAGGACCCAGAAAAATATGGTACTTCAGCTGCCTGGCATGTGGGAAACCAACAGTTCAGTAGCCGGTTCTGTTTCTGAAAAAATCATTTTCAACTTGAGCGATGATTATTTCAAAACCTATGACGCCAAAATCAGAAAGTTAACCCGCGACGAACTGCAACAAGTATGTGCCCAGGTGGTAAAACCAACCCAGGCGAACTGGTTCGTGATTGGCGACAAATCAAAAATTATAGACAGTCTGAAAGAAACTGGGTTTGAAATAATCGAAGTTGATGCCGATGGCAATGTGATTAAAAACTAAAAAAAAACTGATTCTGAAAGAAGCTAAAAGGGAGGATAACAAATGTTATCCTCCCTTTTTACGACCGGCAGTATTCTAATAAACAACAATTTCATCGACAAACATAAATCCCTTCATCACGTTGGGGCCAATAAGCCTGATGTATCGGGCCTGTTGATTGCTGCAACTAAACTCAAAAGTTTTAAATCCCAACTCCTTATTTTCAGGATTAAAATCGTGGGTTTGTTTCTGAACAGTAGTAAACGTTTTCCCATCGTCTGAAAATTGCAATTCCACATATCCCGGTAGGAAGACTCCCGGACCAGGCTGATGCATAAATTTAACTGAAACGGATGATATAGGCTGCACAGATTCCATATCGATGGTTACATCAAAATCTTCGAGATATCCCAGCCATTGCTTGTCGCCATAACTCAACGAACCTCTCACTCCATTCGTCAGGGTCAGTTCCTTTTGGGCTGGATACGAATCGCTCCACTGCTTGTTAAAGATCACCTTTTCCCCGATTGCCCGGTGATAATCGGCCACATTGGAGGCCACACCGCCTTCTTGTCCGCCGCTTTTAAAAATGGCCGCTTTTATTTCAGTTCTTCCTGAAGTATAAAAAGGTTCGGCGTACAATGCCGATTCGGCTGTAGGCACAGTTCCGTCAGTAGTGTACCTGATTTCCGGCTTATATTGCTCGCTTTGAATACTGATTTTGTTCTGCTGCTTTCCGTAATCAGGCTGAGCCAGAATAGTCAGGAAACCGGAGGGTCGGTAATAATTTACATTCAGTCGCTGCAGCAAAAGATAATGTGCGTTCAGTCGGCGCTGAAAATCGTCGAAATTCCGGAATTCCTTTTTGCTCCATGCCACCTCGGCCAGTGCCAGAGCTCTTGGCCATGCCATGTATTCAACCTGATAGGTGGTTGGCATGTATTCGGTCCAAAGATTGGCCTGAGTCCCTAATAAATGTTTCTCCTGATCGTTTGTCAAACCCTCAGGAACAGGCTCGAAGTTATAAACCCGGCTGATGGGCAAATATCCGCCAATGGCTTCAGGTTGTGTTGCCGGATCGCTTTGATAGGCATCGAGGTAAGTTTCGCCGGGTGTCATCACCACATCATGTCCCTGCTGAATCGCTTTTATTCCGCCGCTCATTCCCCTCCAGCTCATAACTGTGGCATCGGCAGGCAAGCCACCATCAACAATCTCGTCCCAGCCAATCAGCTTTCGCCCGTGTGCTTTCAGAAATTTCTCCATGTGCTTGATCAGGTAAGCCTGCACCTCGTGTTCATCTTTCAGTCCCTGGTCTTTTTTCAGTTTCTGGCACTTCTCGCACTGCGACCATGCTTTGGTATTTGCCTCATCGCCACCAACATGAATATATGTTGACGGGAAAATCGACATTACTTCACTTAAAACATCTTCGAGAAAAGTGTAAGTTTTCGGATTGCCTATGCAGAACTCACCGTTTTGATAAGGTTTCCCGGAACAGGAAAGTTCAGGAAAAACGGCAAGTACCTCATCCGAATGACCGGGCATTTCAATTTCAGGAATGACAGTTATACCGCGCTTGGAAGCATAGGCCACTATATCGCGGGCCTCCTGTTGTGTATAGTAACCTCCGTAAGCTGTCGGGTCTCCTTCGTGGCTATATTTGCGACCGGTTTTCCACCATTCGGTCCATTTCTGATGCGTACGAAAAGCGGCCTCTGAAGTGAGCTCCGGATATTTCCTGATTTCCAGTCTCCAGCCGGGGCCGTCGGTCAAATGCCAGTGAAATGTGTTGTATTTGTACAGCGCCATCAGGTCGATGTACTTTTTGATGAAACTCACCGGAAAGAAATTGCGAGAAACATCGAGATGCATCCCGCGGTACCCAAATCGCGGAGTATCAGTAAGCACGGCACAAGGGAGCTTCGACTGATCGGCTTGCAAGAAGCGCAACTGTAAAATACTGAATACAGCATGAGTGGCTCCCAACACAGTTTCGGCAGTAATTGCAATCTTTTCAGGCGAAATATTCAGTTTGTATCCTTCTGCTCCAAGCTTTTCATTTGGACTTGCTTTGGTAAAAACGATTGCTGCCTTGTTGGCCTGCCCAGTAATCTTGTTTCCGCCGTTTAACTGTTCGGCCAAAAGATTAGCCGCATCGGTAAATTCTTGCGGAGCGTAAATGGTTTTCTCCGGCTGAAATTCGAAAAATCCCGGCAAATCGTTGCAAAGCGTTGGCTTCGGAATTAAATCGGAAGCCTTTGCCCCAACCGGATATTGTGCTTCAGCCTTGTAAAAAAAACTGAGAATAATAAACAGAATAAAAAGTCTTTTCATAAATAAGAATCATGCTTAATTCATTGATATTTTGTTTGCTCCTCGATCTCTTGTTACTAGAATTCAATTCGCTTTAACGGATTCAATATACTTCTATCAAAACACGGACAATTGCCTCATGGGCAGGCTTGTCTAGCTTCAGATTTGGCCGCATAAAGATATACGATTTGTACGACCTGGGCAGAACATTGAAACAAGGCATAGGGGATATATTTGGTCAGGCTAAAAGAAACATCAACTTCATTGATTCAAACCAACAAACAACCACACTTGAACATTAAATAACTCATTGAATTTTATTAACTTAGTCTATAAATCCTTTATTAACCTTTAACTGTCACACTATGAAATTAATTGTAATTTGGATTCTATCAGCTTTCATTTGGTCGATAGCCGTTCAAGGTCAGTCGAAGGACCAGCTCACCAGCGAGCAACAAACATGGCTGTCAAAAGCAAATCGTCACGAAAAAAACGGATGGATTTATTTGCATATTGAAGGTTCTCCTGAAGAACGTGGCTTCCAGCATGGCTATTTATTAGCCAATGAAATCAATGAATCACTCAGAATCCTGAGAGAGACCTGGCATTACCAAACAGCGCTGGACTGGCAATGGTTGGTTGAAAAAAGCAGTAAAATGTTCACTTCCAAAGTTGACGAGGAAAATATTGCTGAAATTGATGGAATCGTAAATGGGATGAGAACTGCAGGTGTAGCGTCAAATCGGGATGAAATAGTAGCCTATAACGGTTATATGGAACTTATGTGGTATTGGTGGCCCACAGTAAAAGATTCCATGTCATCCAATTCTCCGGAACCAAAAAAAGATGGATGCAGTTCGTTTATCGCAATAGGCAGCATGACTGAGGATGGAGGAATCGTTTTAGGTCATAATACGATGAGTGGCTATTATCTACCGTCTTGCAATGTTATTTTGGATATTGTCCCGAATAACGGTTACCATATTCTGTGGCAAACCTTACCTGGGTTTATTCATAGTGATACCGACTTTTTTGTAACAAGCGCCGGACTTCTTGGTTCCGAGACTACAATTGACTGGTTCTATCCATTCGACAAAAAAGGTATTCCAGAGTTTTCTCGAATGCGCCATGCTACACAATACGCTTCAACAATAGATGAATGGTGTGAGATTATGAAGAAAGACAATAATGGAGGGTATGCAAATGCATGGTTGATTGGAGACATTAATAAAAATGAGATCGCCAGGCTTGAGCTTGGCTTGAAATATGTCGGGTTCGAGAAAAAAAAGGATGGCTATTTTATTGGATCTAATGTAGCTGAAGATTTGAGAATCCTACGTTTCGAAACAAAATCCAATGAGACAAATATCAAGATTTCAGACATTGCCCGCCGTGTTCGCTGGAAACAGTTAATGAGAGAAAAAGAAGGAAAAATAAACTTGAACCTTGCGAAAGCATTTGAAGGGGATCATTACGATAGTTATTTACAGAAGACAAAGCCTGGTGGCAGAACATTATGTGGTCACTGGGAACTCGATAACCAGATGTCAGGTATTGATACACCTTTTAATCCGTGGGGAACAATAGACGGCAAAGTAATCGACGCAAAAATGGCAAAAGAAATGTCGTTTATCGCCAGATGGGGGAGTGCGTGCGGGCTACCCTTCAATGCAAAAGTTTACCTGGAAAAGCATCCACAGTTTGATTGGATGAACGGTTTGCTTAAAGACCGTCCAACACAGCCATGGACTACATTTAGAGCAGGAGAAACTAAGTGACAAAAAAAGAGGACAACTTTCGTTATCCTCTTTTCGTGGGCGATGACGGATTCGAACCGCCGACCCTCTGGGTGTAAACCAGATGCTCTGAACCAGCTGAGCTAATCGCCCTCTTTTTTTGTGTTTTTGTGAACGCGCTTTGTTTTTAAAAGCGTTGCAAAGATATAGCCATTTTTGAAATCTGCAAGCGTTTCTGTGAAAAAAAATCACAAAATTTCAGCAACTACAAAAGTGCTTCCGCCAACAAACACCAGATCGCTTTTCCCAGCATTTGCAAGGGCTGCAGAAAGTGCCTGGCGAACAGTTGGATAACAATTACCTCTTAATCCATAAGGCTCAGCTTTAGCCAAAAGTTCTTCCGGCTCGGTCGCACGAGGCAATGCTGCCTTTGTGAAATAATATTTTGCATTGGATGGTAATAACGACAAAACTTTAGTCTGATCCTTGTCATTAACCATGCCGATAATCATGTGCAGTTGTTTCCATGCAGTCTGATTAATCTGCTCAACTACCAGTCGAATTCCTGCTTCGTTATGACCGGTATCACATACCGTAAGCGGATTGTGCCCAATAATCTGCCAGCGGCCAAGCAAACCCGTATTCCCGATTACATTCAATAAACTTTTTCGAATAATTTCTTCCGTCAGGGTCCATCCCTTTTCGTTCAAAACATCAATTGCTTTTAAAACCGTGGGAACATTGTGGCGCTGATAAATTCCGAGTAAATCCAGTTTCAGTCCGGAATAAAGCATTTCTCCGTTTTTCTGAATATTCAGGCTTTGCTTACCATCGATGGTTAGCAGGGAGTAATCTGCATAATACTCCTGATCGGCAAATAAGATCGGAGCGCCCAACCTTTCTGCAAATTCAATAAAAACCGGAGCCGTTTCGGGATGCGACTCGCCAATCACAACAGGTATTCCCGACTTGATGATCCCCGCTTTTTCAGCAGCAATCTTTGGCAAAGTATTTCCCAGCAAATTCATGTGATCGAAGCTGATGTTGGTGATTACCGAAACTTCAGGAGAAATAACATTAGTAGAGTCGAGCCGACCACCAAGGCCAACTTCAACAACGGCAACGTCAACCAACATCGAGCGAAAATAATCGAATGCCATGGAAACTGTGAGTTCAAAAAAAGAAGGTTCAATGTTTTCATACCTATTCTTCTCCTGATACAATTCCACAAACCGAACAACGGCTTCTTCGCTGATCATTTCGCCATTTACCCGGATTCGCTCACGAAAATCCTTTAAATGTGGCGAGGTATATAACCCAGTTTTGTATCCGGCTTCCTGCAATACCGAGGCCAGCATATGCGAAACCGATCCTTTACCGTTGGTTCCGGCGACATGAATGGTTTTAAACGAGTGATGAGGATGCCCGAACATTTTATCGAGCCGAATCGTATTGTCGAGGTTGTCTTTGTAGGCAGCCGCGCCAGTCCGCTGAAACATAGGCAACTGACTATACAGAAAATCTAAAACTTCGGGATATGTCATCATGATTTAAGAAACTTATGAACAACGTCTCGTTTAAAAATACTCGCAGCAAAATTAGCCTGATTCAGGCTTATTGCCTACTTATTTTCCTAAATTTAGAGAAACCTTAAAGATGACTAGTGATGGCAAAGAAAAAATTAACCAAAATTTTCGTACTCGACACGAACGTAATCTTGCACGATCATACCAGCATTTACCAGTTTCAGGATAACGATATTGTAATTCCAATTACCGTTTTGGAAGAACTGGATAAATTCAAACGCGGTAACGACCCGATCAACTTTCAGGCTCGCGAGTTTGTGCGCGAACTTGACGAAATTGTTGGCGACAAACTCTTTAATGGCGGCATCAAATTAGGTGCAGACAAGGGAAAATTGATTATTGAAACGGGGAAACCGATGCCGGAGGAAATGAAACAATCCTTCAAGGAAGACATTCCCGATCACCGGATTCTGGCAATTGCCATGCATATCGGACAAAAATATCCGGACCGGCCAACTATACTTGTTTCGAAAGATATTAACCTGCGGATGAAAGCCAAATCGCTGAAAATTCAGGCGGAGGATTATTATAACGATAAGGTTAAAGACATTCAGCACCTGAATAAAAGCGTGACTGAGCTGGCCGATTTCGACGACACTCTTATCGAAAAACTTTACAACGAAAATTCGCTGCCTATAGAGGCTATGGCACTTGAACAAACTCCGGAAATAAACGAGTATTTCATCATAAAATCGCCAAAGGCAAGTGTTTTGGGCCGTTACGACGGTGGAATGAAGAAAATGGCCCGGGTAGAAAAGAAAGCTGCTTATGGCATCAAACCAAGAAATGCAGAGCAAACATTTAGTCTCGATGCCTTGCTCAATCCTGAAATTAAGTTAGTTGCCCTTACCGGGAAAGCCGGAACAGGTAAAACATTATTGGCTTTGGCCGCAGCACTCGAACAGCACAAAAATTTTGGACAGATCCTTCTCGCCCGTCCCATTGTTGCCTTAAGTAATCGCGATTTAGGCTATTTACCCGGCGATGCACAGGAA
>JAJZSZ010000136.1 GCA_021849365.1 Bacteroidota bacterium
GAAAAGATTGACATTGACCCAAAGAATCCGGCCAAAGTGATACAACCGACACTTTTGCTTTATCCGGGTGGAAAAATCCAGGCTTTACTTCGCAGCAATCAGAATGTGATTATGGAAAGCTGGTCGACCGACGAGGGAAAAACCTGGAGCCCATTGGCCGAAACCGAAGTTTTGAATCCAAATTCAGGAATTGATGCGGTGACACTTTCTTCAGGATTACAGGTTTTGGTGTACAACCCGAAAAAAGGTGGCGGCGATTGGGTAAACGGAAGGAATAAGCTGAATGTGGCTGTTTCGGAAGATGGAAAAAACTGGAAGGATGTTGCTGTGCTCGAAGATCAGCCTTCAGGAGAATTTAGCTATCCGGCTATCATCCAAACTTCGGACAAGGTGGTTCATGTGGTTTACACATCCAATCGTAAGTCGATAAAACACGTTGAACTGAAATTTTAGTCATAAAAAAGAGGGGAAAGTCGAACTGCCGATTTTCCCCTCAATATTTTCAACCCGATGGGTTAGTTAAAACGAATCCACTTCGCGGTAAGCTTTAATAAAAGCCATTTCTCCTTCTTTTCCTTTGATGCTTCGTCCGTGTTCACAGCACAAAACTCCGTCGTACCCTTTGCTGTGGATGTGTTTAAACACATTCTTATAATTAATTTCGCCGGTGGTTGGCTCATTACGTCCGGGGTTGTCGCCAATATGGAAGGCTGCAATATTTTTCCATGCTTTATCGATATTCGGAATTAAATTACCCTCGGTAATCTGCTGGTGATACAGGTCGTCCACGATTTTGCACGACGGATGGTTTACTGCTTCGCAAATCAGGTTTGCCTGCGGAATTTTGGTCAGGAACAGTCCCGGGTGGTTGGTCCATGCGTTCAGTGGTTCCATAACCAGGATTAATCCGCTTTTTTCAACCACCTCGCAGCACATTTTCATGTTGTCAATCACATTGGCGGTCTGGTAATCCCATTCCAGTCCTTCGTCGAAGTGTCCCGGAACCACCAATGCCCATTTGGCGCCGGTGCGTTTGGCACATTCAACACCTTCTTCCATTTTCTTTTTCAACATTTCTTTAATGGCAGGGTCCTGTGTCACCATCGATTTAACGGCAAAATCGGCATACAATACAAATGGTCCCAAATCCATATTGCGGCGTGCCAGTTCCGAAGCAATTTTTTCCTGAACGGCAGGCTCTTTTTTCATAAGGTTATTGTCGAAAATGGCACGGAATCCCTGGTCACTGATAAACTTGATCTGATCGAACAAATCTTCTCCAGCACTTTCCTTAAAGGTCCCGAAGCTGGGTGCATATTTCAGTTTGAACTGTGATTCGTTGGAGATTTTTCCTTCCGAAGCGAAGGCTTTTGTCGAGCCGGCAAGGCCAACAGCGGCCAATGTTCCGGCTGCATTGCGTAAAAATGAACGTCGTTCCATTGTAGTATAGTTTAGATTTAGAGTCCGAAGATAAGAATTCTGTGCCGTTTCGTGCAAATTTGTTTTAAAAACAACCATTCTGGTCTGGTATGTTTTCGTGAAATAAAATCGGTTCGTCTGAAAAAGTTTTCTATTTTTATCGAGGCTAAAAAATTAGTCATCTCCAGTTTCAAACCAACTAAATTAAACCAATATGATGAATCGTAAATTGCGTATGGGAATGGTCGGCGGTGGAAGCGATGCTTTTATCGGAGCCATTCATCGGCTTGCAGCTTTTATGGACGGACAAATCGAACTGGTCTGCGGCTGCTTCAGTATTAATCCTGAAATTTCAGTTTCCTCCGGAAAATCGTATTATCTTCCTGAAAACCGGGTGTATAAATCCTACCAGGAAATGTTTGAAAACGAAGTTAAGCTTCCGGAAGGCGACCGTATGGATTTTGTAACCATTGTTACCCCCAACTTTGCTCATTTTGGCCCGGCCATGATGGCATTGGAAAATGGGTTCAACGTAGTAATTGACAAACCAATCACCTTCACTCTCGACGAAGCACTTCAGCTTCAGGCTAAATTGCAGGAAACCGGTTTGTTGCTTGCCCTTACTCATACTTATTCGGGCTATCCGGCTGTGAAGCAAGCCAAACAAATGGTTGCTGAAGGTTTATTTGGCAAAATTCGTAAAGTCTTTGTTGAATATCCACAGGGATGGCTGTCGGCAAAAGTTGAAGATGCGGGAAATGCCCAGGCTTCATGGCGAACCGACCCTAAACGCTCCGGAAAAGCAGGTGCAATGGGCGATATTGGTACACATGCACATCATCTGGCCGAATACATTACCGGTTTAAAAACAACCGAATTGTGTGCCGAACTGAATGTTTTTGTTCCGGGTCGTATGTTGGATGACGACGGAGCTGTGCTGCTTCGTTTCGACAGTGGTGCTAAGGGTGTTTTAATGGCTACCCAAATTGCTGCCGGTGAAGAAAATGCGCTGAAAATTCGCGTGTATGGCGAAAAAGGTGGATTGGAATGGGCCCAACACGAACCCAATACCCTTATTGTGAAATGGGTGAACAAACCAACTGAAATTTATCGCACCGGAACTGGTTTTATGGGCTCTGCAGCTGTTGCCAATACCCGTACTCCGGGTGGACATCCTGAAGGTTACCTGGAAGCATTTGCCAATATTTACCGTAACTTCTCGCTTACTCTTCGTGCAAAAATGAACGGCGAACAACCTAAACCCGAATGGCTCGACTTCCCGGGAGTTGAAGATGGCATTCGCGGAATGCAGTTTATCGACACTGTTGTTGAAGCCGGTTACAACGACGATATTAAGTGGATTCCTTTTAAATAGTTTTATGTTGCGGGTTTCGGGTTTTGAGTTTTCCTAACCCGAAACCCGCAACTCGTATCAGTTTCAAACAAACCATAAAAACTAACTATATGGGCAGACCTGTAACTTTATTTACCGGACAATGGGCCGATCTTCCCATTGAAACCATGTGCCAGAAAGCGCTTGAGTTTGGCTACGATGGCCTTGAACTTTGCACCTGGGGCGATCACATGGAAATCGACAAAGCCGATCAGGCTTATTGCGATGCACGCAAGGAATTATTAGCGAAATACGACTTGCAGTTATTTGCCATTTCAACGCACCTGGTTGGACAGTGCGTTTGCGATCCGATTGACGAGCGACACAAAGGGATTCTTCCTGCCTACATCTGGGGTGACGGCGATCCGGAAGGAGTACGCCAGCGTGCTGCTGCTGAGATCATCAAAACCGGCAAAGTAGCCAAAATGCTTGGACTGGATGTGGTGATTGGCTTCACCGGAAGTCCGATCTGGCACATGTTGTATTCATTTCCGGCTGTAAGTCAGGAAATGATTGACAAAGGATATGCAGATTTTGCCAAACGCTGGATCCCAATTCTGGACGAATTCCAGAAAATAGGAGTGAAGTTTGCGCTCGAAGTTCATCCAACTGAAATCGCTTTCGACATTGCCACAGCGCGTCGTGCGCTAAAAGCGGTGAATTACCATCCGGCATTCGGCTTCAATTTCGATCCAAGTCACCTCGGCTATCAGGGCGTTGATTACGTGAAATTTATTTATGAATTCTCTGATCGCATTTTCCATGTTCATATGAAAGATGCATACTGGAGCGATCACCCAATGGAAATTGGCGTTTTTGGCGGACATACTGAATTTGGCGATAACCGTCGCTACTGGAATTTCCGGAGTTTGGGCCGCGGTAAGATCGATTTCGAGAATATCATCCGCGCACTGAACGACATTAAATATCGTGGACCACTTTCTGTTGAATGGGAAGACAGCGGCATGAACCGGGAAGCCGGGGCTGTTGAAGCCTGCGATTTTGTTCGTTACAGCGATTTCGACCCGTCGGACGTGGCTTTTGACGATGCCATGCAGAAATAACTTCAGGATTTTGGATAATAGACATTGGACTAAAAAAATTGTAGTCAGGTGTCTACAATCTTAAATCTAATGTCTTATATCTGAAACCAAAAATCTAAATCAAAAATAATGACCTCAAGACGAACCTTTTTAAAAAGTACCTCAACGGCTGTTGCAGGAATCAGCCTGGCTGCTGCAATGCCAATTCCGATGAGTGCCTGTTCCGGAGCTAATGAAAAACTTCGATGCGGTGTAATTGGTGTAAACGGAATGGGTTTTGCTGATTTGGCAGCCTTTCTGCGCCAGAAAAATACCCAATGTGTGGCCATTTGCGATGTTGACAGCAATGTGCTGAATAAGCGTGCAGCCGAGACTGAAAAAGCACAAGGTTTTAAACCGAAATTATACAGCGATTACCGCAAATTACTTGAAGATAAAGATGTTGATGTGGTAATCATTGGTACACCCGATCACTGGCATTGTTTGCCGATGGTTGAAGCCTGTCAGGCCGGTAAAGACGTGTATTGCGAAAAACCGCTTGGAAACTCCATCGAGGAGATCAACATCATGGAACGGGCTGCAGCCAAATACAAAACCGTTGTTCAGGTGGGTATGTGGCAGCGCAGCGATCCGCACTGGCGCGATGCCGTTGAGTTTGTAAAATCAGGAAAACTTGGAAAAATCCGTACCGTTCGCACCTGGGCTTACCAGGGATGGATGGAGCCGGTTCCGGTGAAACCCGATGGCGATGCTCCTGCCGGTGTTGACTACGATTTCTGGCTCGGGCCGGCCAAAAAACGCCCGTTCAACCCGAACCGTTTTCACTTTAATTTCCGTTGGTTTTACGATTATGCCGGAGGTTTAATGACCGACTGGGGCGTGCACATTATCGACTACGGACTGTTCGGAATGGGTGATCCGTCGCCAAAGTCGATTATGGCCATGGGCGGAAAGTTCGCCTATCCTGACGATGCTTCTGAAACTCCCGATACCCTTCAGGCTTTATATGAATTTGACGGACACACCATGTTGTGGGACCACGGAACCGGCATCGATGGCGGATATTACGGGCGCAACCACGGCGTTGGCTTTGTAGGAAACAATGGTACGCTGGTTGTTGACCGTGGCGGTTGGGAAGTTATTCCGGAAAAGAAAAAAGACAAGAACCTGATTGAACCGGTTCCTTATACCAAAGGTACAGGTAAAGGCCTCGATTTGCACATGGCCAATTTTATTGACGGAGTGAAGACTCGCAATCAGAACCTGAATGCCAACATTACCGTTGCGGCTAACACCGCGCGCGTGGCTCATCTGGGAAATATTGCACACCGCACTGGTCGTCGGTTGTACTGGGATTCGAAAACCAGCCAGCTCATTAACGACGAAGAAGCAAACAAGTTCCTGGTGCCTGAATATCGCGCACCTTGGGCTTTACCGAAAATCTAAAAACTGATTTATCAGAAAATATCAAACCCGGTAAGATCTTTTACCGGGTTTGTTGTTTTATACACCCATTTATATTTGGTACATCAAAAGAGACTGCTGTAATTTTTTGTCAAAATATTGTGTTTTCACAGATAAAAACTGAACTAATCCTGCATTCATTGGTTATTTAAATCATTTGGGTACATTCGCATTTGAGCAGAGTTAACATTTAATAATTCACAGGTTTAATGGCGGCTCCGGAATATTAAAAGGAATTGCCTGACATTTGAAATTATTATGAAAATTGTGCAAGAAAAAATAATTTGTTAACTCAAATTTTGATAGTTTTGTAGATACTTTTTCCACTATTGAATAACTCCTATGGAATACAACTTTATCGGCAAAACCATTTTAATTGCTGAAGACGAGGCTGTTAGCCGGTTCTTGTTTGAAAAGGCGCTGAAAAAAACGAAGGCCAATCTTTTCTTTGTAAAGAATGGGAAAGAAGCGGTAGAAATGGTTAGGGAGAATTCGGAAATTGATGCTGTAATTATGGATATCCGGCTTCCACTCATGGATGGGCTCGAAGCAACTGCGAAAATTAAAGAACTGATTCCTGAAATGCCTGTAATTATCCAATCAGCTTATGCCATGCAATCAACGCGGGAAGAAGCGCTGGAAAGTGGCTGCGATGACTTTATTACCAAACCCATAAAAGTGGAAACTTTACTTGCCATCCTTCACCGTCACCTGATTTATTAAGCGGTAGTTTTCTTAGCTGATCGGTGGATAAAATGCATCTTTGAAATGTTCAATCTCAACTTCTTTACCCCGAAAAACAATTGAAATTACATCGAAACGGGTATCGAATGTAATGTCTTTCTCCTGAATATACGCTTCGGCAGCATTGACCAAAAAACGAATCTTCCTTTGCGAAACAGCCTCCAGCGGATGTTCGTACGAATCAGTTCCGCGAGCCTTTACCTCAACAATAACCAATTCATTTCCATCCCGGGCAATGATGTCGATTTCCAGGTGATGCGAAAACCAGTTGGTTTCCAAAATTTCGTATCCCAGAGAACGAAGATGCTCAACCGCCAGTTCCTCGCCCTTTTGCCCAAGTTTATGTCCTTTGCCCATAGTCAGATTCGTTTCAGTGAACAGGTATTTCCAACTTCAAGCCGATAGCTTGCTCCCATGATCAGCGAAAGATTTTTGGGAATATGTCCCGACGGGAAATCAAAGCAAACAGGAAAGCTGTACCCGTCGATTGCCTCACGAATAATCTCGTAAGCCGATTTTCCAAACGGACTTTCATTGTCTTGCAACTCAGTAAAACCGCCTACCACTAATCCTGCCAGATCGCTCAGTTGCCCCGATAGCTTCAGGTTTTGCATCATACGATCGATGTGGTACAGGTATTCCGACAAATCTTCAATCAGCAGAATTTTCCCTTTGGCGTTGAGCTGCCAGGGCGTTCCCTGGAGACTATAAAGCAGCGATAAATTTCCGCCAACCAATTCGGCGGTTGCATTTCCGGTTCGGTTTAACGGATGCGATGTTATTTCGGCTCCTGAGCTTCCCGAAGTGAGTGCGGTAATCAGGCTGTAGAAGCTTTTCGATGGTTTTTTATTATCGAGGTAAAAGCCGGGCATTGCTCCATGGATGCTGGCTAACCCAAGTTTATTCAGAACAGAGTGGAAAACCGTGATATCGCTGAACCCGACAAACCATTTCGGGTTTTCAAGCAACGGAGAAAAATCTATCTTGTTTATTATGCGCACCGAACCATATCCTCCGCGCGCGCAGATGATTGCTTTGGTTTGATGGTCATTGACGGCTTCCTGAAAATCGGATGCCCTTTGCTGGTCAGTACCGGCATACTGAAAATGACGATCGAAAACATGCCGGCCAACAATCACCTCATAGCCAGCATCCTGAAGCAGATCGATTCCCGGAAGTACCTTGTCTTTCGATACTTTTCCCGACGGGGCAATAATGCGAATGCGATCACCTCTTTGCAGAAATTCAGGAAAAATCATGGTTAAATAGCATGGTTCAGGAATACTGATAAAAGAGATTACCGGACAGCGGAAGTGCTGATGAAAACAATTCCGCTGTCCAACAACTTGCTTTTATTTGTTTTTCAGAATATCTCTGATTTCGGTAAGTAATAATTCTTCTTTTGTTGGTGCCGGAGGAGCCGGTTCTTCTGCAGGAGCTTCTTCTTTTTTCTTCAAACTGTTCATTGCTTTTATCATCATGAAAATGGCAAATGCAATGATCAGGAAATCGACAGTAGTTTGAATGAAATTACCATAATTGATGGCTACGGCCTGACTGGTCACTTGTCCGGCAGCATCAACCACCTGATCTTTCAGAACTATTTTCAGGTCGGTAAACTTAACGCCACCCAGCAATAACCCAATCGGTGGCATTATCACGTCGGCAACAACCGAACTGACAATTTTGCCAAAAGCGCCGCCGATAATGATACCCACAGCCATGTCGACCACATTGCCGCGCATGGCAAAAGCTTTAAATTCGCTGATTAATTTCATAACTGTAAGTTTAATTTGTTAAGAATAACCGTTTTAAATGACTGAGTGTTCTGCAAACAACCGAAAAACAATCAGTTAATTTTTAAATATTTATCAGGATTATAAATTACGCTTAATTTTTGAGAAAGTATATCAATTTCAAATTTATTATCGCCTAAGATCTCGCCATCGGCTTCTCCTGCAATATTATGGGCCGAACGAATGGATATTTTCTTTGCCTGAAAAATAGAAACCCGGTAATCTTTCACATATTCGCCCGAGTACAATCCGGTCAGATTGCGTAAGATGCCCCAAAGTCCGATTTTTTTAATAATAGTCACTTCGAAAAGACCGTTATCGGGAATAGCACCTGGCGCCTGCATCATGCCACCACCATTGAATTTGCCGATGCCAATGCTCACCGAAAAGATAAGTTCATCTATTTCGAGTCCGTCGATCAGCACATGAGTTTTGGCGGTTTTGTAATTCCAAAAACTTGAGCCAAGTGCCTGCAGGTAAAGAGCAATTCCCTTTCGGCCTTTGTTTTTCAGGAGATTGGTTTTTTCGGCAACAAGTGCATCAAATCCGAATCCGGCCATATTGGCAAAATAGCAGGTCTTCTCCATTCCATTTTCGGTAAATCTGATCCGACCAATGTCCTGAAGCATGGTTTTACCATTTCGGAGCACTTTGATTGCGTCTTTGTAGTAGTTGGAAATCCCGAAGGTTTTTATCCAGTCGTTGCCCGTTCCCACCGGAATCATTCCCACTGTAACTTCTTCCGGAGGGCAAAAATTTTGCTTAAAAATGCCGTTTACTGCTTCGTTGAGCGATCCGTCGCCACCGGCGACAATCAGCTTACGAAAGCCACGGCCGATAGCATCAATGGTAAGTTGAATGATGTGCTTGGGGTGTTCGGAGATAACCAGTTCAAATCTAAACTCAGCATTGGTTAGCTTTCGGATTATGTCATCACGATCTTTTTTGCCTTTACCCGATCCGGCGTGCGGATTCAAAATAACCAACCATTTCTCCTGAATAGTATTTCCCATACCTGAAGATTGTACTGATCAACAGGCATTCAAGATAAGAAAAAAAGTGTTCAGTATTCAGCCTCCCTTGTCAGCTTTCAGGAGTGAGCTTAGCCAAGCAGCAACTCGGCTAGTTCGTCAACCGAATCAACGATATAATCAGGATTATGCACTGAAAGAGTGTCAACAGTTCCGAAACCATAAGTGACGGCAATACTTGAGATTTCATTCTCGCGGGCTCCTATCAAATCGAAATGCGTATCGCCAATCATCACTACTTTATCCGATACCGGAATGCGGTTTCGTTCGAGTAGTTGCTCAATCAGTTGTCCTTTCCCGGAGTGTTTTCCTGAGGCTTCGGCACCCTGCAAATCGTCGAGATAACGATCGAACTCGAAATGCCGCATGATCATTTGCGCGTATTTCTCCAATTTCGAAGTAACCACATAAACGCGCTTGCCCGAAAAATGCAGTTCGGCCAACAGATCGCTAATTCCATCGTAAGGTTCATTCTCGTAAAGGCCTTTCTCCCCAAAGTAAGTTCGAAAATGCTCAACGGCCAGCGCAGTGTTTCGTTCGTTCATGCCAAACAGGTTTTTAAAACTATCCTGAAGTGGCGGACCAACAAACTTCTCAAGAATCTCGTTACTGAAACCATCCATGTGCATTTGCCGGAGCGCATATTTCAACGAATTGCCAATGCCCAAACGAGGATTGGTCAGCGTTCCATCAAGATCGAAAAGGATATGGGTAAACTGCGGCATAATTGGGTATTGTCGGGGTATATCGTAGAGACGCGATGCATCGCGTCTCTACATCAATGATGTAAAATTTTTATTCTTCTTCGCCGAAGCTAATCCAGATGCGCTTTTTGGTACGGCTGGCTGTTTTTGCTTTTTCCTCCAACTGATCATAGGCCGATTTGTTGGCCTGAAGGAAGGCTTGAAATGCTTCTTCGGAGGCCCATTCGTCGATAACCAGGAAAGTTCCGTCGCCTTCGCCACTTTCGAGTACTTCGGTGCCTTCGAAATCGGGCGACTTACTGAAGAATTTTACCCATTCTCCTTTGGCATCGTAGAACGCCTCGAATTTATCGCGCTCTTTAAACTTGACTTTTAATTCCCAAATAACCTGAAACATGGCGTGTTGTTTTAAGGCCAGCAAAGTTGTTGAAAAAGAATTTTAGAATCAAGAGGGAAAAAAAGGCAAAGAATTTGGCGCAGGCAATGGACAAAAAAGCCTGCGCCTTTGCCTGTGCCTAAATTTTCTTCAAATTTCCATCGAAAGTATAGGTTTTGCCTTTCTCAGTAGGAATTTCAATGAGTTTATCTCCGTAATGCAATTTGCAGTTTTGTCCGGCTTTCGAAAGTAGTTCAAGTTTCTGAAGTTTGCCGTTTGCCCAACTGAAAGTCAGTTCAAAACCTCCGCGAGCGCAAACACCCGATATTTTCCCTGTAGGCAGTGCATCGGGAAGTGCCGGTAGGATGGCAATTTCGTTTAGCTGACTTTGAACCAGCATTTCAATCATTCCGGCCGGTGCTCCAAAATTTCCGTCGATTTGGAATGGCGGGTGGGCGTCGAACAAATTGGTGTACGAACCGCCTCCATTCACATAAACCGTATTTTCAATCTGAACCGGGCGGAAAAGCAGCTTCACCATATCATAGGCATGGTTTCCATCGAGGAAGCGAGCCCAGAAATTGATTTTCCATGCAAGGCTCCATCCTGTACCGTCGTCACCACGATAAATAAGCGATTGACGCGCAGCTTTCATCAAATCGGGTGTTTGAGATC
>JAJZSZ010000137.1 GCA_021849365.1 Bacteroidota bacterium
AAGCGATTTTGTTGGAATACATCCCCAGTTGAGACAAATTCCACCCAGATTCTCTTTTTCAACCACGCCAACGTTTAACCCCAATTGTGCGGCTCTGATTGCTGCAACGTATCCTCCTGGTCCGCTGCCTATTACTATTAAGTCGTAACTCATAAATGATGGATTCTTAAGATTAAAATCAAACAGCATAAATAACACGCCCGGACGGCGAAAAGTTCTTTGTAAATCTAAAATGTACTTTAAGTTTTTCAGTACCCCAATGCAAGAAAAGCCGCTGAATGCGGCTTTTCGGAGTTATAAAATCGGAAATTAATTAGGGCAAAACTTCAGCTAATTTCTTTGCCAGTTGATCTCCGCGAAGTCCTTTGGCGATAATCTTGCCATCTTTATCGAGCAGGAACGACTGCGGAATTGCATTCACGCCATACAAGCGGGCAGCAGCACTTTGCCAATATTGCAAGTCTGAAACATGAAGCCAGGTCAAGTTATCGTCTTTAATTGCTTTTAACCAGTCATCTTTAGTTCGGTCGAGCGAAACACCAAGGATTTCAAATCCTTTACTATGAAATTGCTGGTAAACTTTTACCACATTCGGGTTTTCCTGACGACATGGACCACACCAGGAAGCCCAAAAGTCAACTAACACGATTTTACCTTTAAGCGACGATAACTGAATGGGTTTACCTTCAGGATCGTTCATTGTAAAATCGGGAGCCAACGCACCAATGGCTGTCTTTTTCTGCTCTTCAATAATCTCTTTAAGTTTTACTACATATTCCGATTTACTGAGTTCAGGAGCAAATTTGCTGGCAATTGAATCTAACTCAGAACCATCGAGCTGGTTGGCCAACTGAAAAAGAGTTATATAGGGCGAAACTACCGAGTTGGCGTGTTCTTTTACAAAGTTCTTGGTGTAAACCTTGTTGTTATCGATCATGGCCTGATAGTCAATTTTCGCTTTCGCAGCCGCTTCAGTGTTGTTAGTCGACATGGCATTCTGGTATTTTTCCTGAAGGGCCATTACGTCTTTATTCAGCTTTTCCATTTCAGCAATGTAAATTTTGAACACATCGTGAGTTGGTGAGCCGGTAATTTTAGTGTTGCGCAAACTGTCTTTATTTGCTGTAATGGTAATGTTTGAATTATCGAGGAAAAATTGCGCAAAATATTCATTGTCATTCAGTCGAAGAATACGAATATCAGGAATTTCCATTTTGCCTTTAAACGAAAATTTTCCGCCGACAAGATCTGCGGTGTCAACACTCTGAGGCTGACCATCAACTACTTTTTGCAGGTAAACTTTACCGGTTTCAACACCGGATATTGAGCCCTTAACCGAATACTCATCTTTTGCAGACTGACACGCAACGGTGGCTAAAGCAAACGCTAAAATTGCTAATACATTTCTCATTAATCTGATTATTTAAAGTTGGGTTATATATTTCTCCTGATTTGATCGTAAATATCCAATAACTTTTTAGCAGCAACAAAAGATGAGATTTCTTCTTTCAAAACTTTCACTTCGGTTTCTTCCATTATCGTTTTAATTTTTTCATTCTGGTAGAAATTATTCCTGAGCTGCTCGTTTATAGTTTCATACATCCAGAATTTTGATTGCTCATTTCTCCGATGTTGAAAATAATTGCTGCCTTTGTTCATTGTCATATATTCGTCAATCGTATCCCAGATTTCGCTAATCCCGGTTTTCATATATGCCGAACATGTTAAAACCTTAGGCTTCCATCCCGATTCAGTAGCCGGGAATAAATGTAGTGCATTTTGGTATTGAATTCGCGCTAACCCAGCTTTTTCAATGTTGTTTCCATCGGCTTTATTAATGGTAATAGCATCAGCCATCTCCATAATTCCGCGTTTTATGCCCTGGAGTTCATCACCAGCGCCTGCAAGCATGAGCAAAAGGAAGAAATCGACCATAGAATGAACCGCAGTTTCGCTTTGTCCAACACCAACTGTTTCGATGAAAATATTGTTGTAGCCTGCAGCTTCGCACAAAATAATTGTTTCACGGGTCTTACGGGCAACTCCACCTAAAGATCCCGCAGACGGACTGGGGCGAATGTATGCCAGCGGATCAGTCGACAGGTCTTCCATTCGGGTTTTATCGCCCAAAATACTACCCTTGGTTCGCTCGCTACTGGGGTCAATGGCCAGAACGGCAAGTTTTTCGCCCTTCGAAGTGATGTGTTTTCCCATTGCTTCGATAAAGGTACTTTTGCCAACCCCGGGAACTCCGGTAATTCCAATCCGAACCGAATTTCCGGAGAAGGGCAGGCATTTAACTATGATTTCCTGTGCAATTTCCTGGTGTTCGGGTTTCGAGCTTTCAACCAAAGTAACAGCCTGGCTCAATATTGTGATGTCGCCGTTGAGTATTCCTTCGACATATTGCGCCACCGATAAGGTACGCTTTTTCTTATTTTTCAGGAATCGTTTAACCGAATCTTCACTAACCGATGGCAGCGGAACAATTCCTTCATTAACATTTAGTCCCATGTATTCGGGATCGTTTTCGATATGAGAGTGTGATTGATCTCCAATCATGATTTTAGAATTTTATGCGAATGTAACGATGTACAAAGAAATTTGATCTGATAATGATTGAATTCTTTCAGTATGAGTAAAAAAAAGCCGGTCCAATGTACTGAACCGGCTCTTTCCTAGTTTCTTATCTATTATTGAGCAACAATGTTGCTTGATATTCTCAGAACTGTAGTCGGATTTTTCGGGTCGTTGGTAATAACAGTAATTGTTTTATTCTGACGGCCACTCTTTCCGGTAGAGTCGAATACAACTTTCAATGGAACGCTTTCGCCCGAAGGAACAACATTCTTTGACGGAGAAACTGCTGTACATCCGCAAGAGCTTTTTACGTCTCGAATAATCAAATCTTTCTTACCGGCGTTCTTCAGACTGAATACATGTTCATTTTTTGACCCCGGTTTAATATCACCAAAATCGAACGATTCTGAATCATATGAAACAACTGGTGAATTTTTAAGGTCCTCAGCACTCAATTTCGAAAAATCTTCTTCCAGTGTAGTGCTAACAGCAATTGAATTTCGGTAGTCGTCTTGTCCGTCAATATTGAGGTAAATGCGATGACTTATGAAACCATAAGCTTTAATTTTTGTAGCATCAAATGTTACAACAATATATCCCTTTTGTTTTGGGGCAAGTTTGGCAGGTTTAAAAACGGCATTTAGGTGAGGTGGTGGAGTTTTAAAACTTAAAAGGACAGGTTGATCAGAGGTGTTAATAACTTCAGTACTATCCTTTTTTATTTGATTTTCTTTTATAGACGGGAAAGCAATATAATTAGTCTTTGCGCGTAATGGTCCTATTTGAGTAGGATAGTCTTCTTCAACTGTTCTGGCACGCGGAGTAACTTCACCCTGAATAGTAAGTACAACATCTGCATTTTCTGCATTTGAGCTCACACGAATGGTTTTGTTGAAAACCCCGGGCCTGTTTCTTGGATCATAACTCACTTTAATTAAGCCTTTAGCACCGGGAGCTACGGGTTCTCTTGTCCATTCCGGAGTTGTGCAACCGCAGGAGGCCTGTACATTGTTCAGAATTAGGGGCGCAGTTCCATCATTCTTAAAATTGAATGCAACAGTTTGGACTCCCAGTTCTTCTTTGAACGTTCCAAAATTATGCTGCAGTTTTTCAAATGCGATTCTTGATTTGGACGTCTGGGCCTGATTTACAAACGGCAGACATAAAACCAATACCAATAAAAGGGAAAATGAGATTTTCATAAGTGTATTTTTAAAAATATGATAAGACTTTTCAAAAATCGGGTCAAAGTTAAAATTCAATTTTATTTATTGTCCACTAATTACAACAAATCTAAAAAACGTTTTATTCAATTCGTGTTAACGACGATCAAAGTTTTGTTAATGAGATGTTAATGTATAAAACAGGTTCATTTTTTGACTAGTTTCGTGTTATAAAACTGATGTATCGCTCAAAAAAATGAAAAGGAATTCGATTGGCTTTGTAATTATTATGGCAACCATTTCGGTCGTGGGGATTCTGACGATTCAATTTCTCTTCCTGAAGAATTCGTACGACTTGAATGAAAGGCAGTTTCATCAATTAACGACTAGTGCACTCCGCAATGTTGCCAATCAAATTAACGAATACAATGCAAAGCTATTTCATCGGGATGTGAAGTTAAATGAAGGCACCCAGGTTGAACAAATATCGAATAACTATTACGTGGTTAATGTTAACGATGTGATTGATCCTAAATTACTTGAGCATTTTCTGGCAACTGAGTTCAAGAAAAGGAATCTGAATGTTACTTATGAATATGGAATATACGATTGTAACACGCAGAGAATGATTCATGGTAATATTATCAGGTCCGATTCAATACCCTCGGCAATGCAACCAGTCAGGAGTGGCGATTCGACATCGTGCAGTATGGAGGAAATAATGTACGACAGGCAGTATAGCAAAAAGCTGAATACAAAATCTGAGAAGAAGAAAAAGATATGCAATTTGCCAACCTGTGAAAAATTTACCTATTATTTTGGAGTTCATTTCCCCGATAGATCAGAGTTTTATAACTCCAGACTGATGATATGGTATTTCCTAAATGGAATCCTGTTTTTTGTGGTTATTTTCTTTGGATATGCTGTTTATGTGATCATAAAACAGAAGCAATTAAGCGAAATACAAAAGAATTTCATTAACAACCTGACTCACGAATTCAAAACGCCAATCGCGTCCATTGATCTGGCAGCTAAAGTTTTAGCAAGTCCTAGGATTTGTGAGCAGCCTGACCGCCTGGCCGAGTATGTGAAGATTGTTGGGCAACAGAACAAAAGGCTATCGGCCCATGTCGAAAAGTTGCTCCAAATGGCAACAATCGAAAAAACGAAACTGCAACTTAACCTTGACGAAGTCGAGTTGAACACTTTCATTTCTGAATCGATACTCGAGTTTAAAAACAGTCAGAATGGCCGCGAGTATTCTATTGATTTTAAATCTACGGTTGACGAAGCATTGATCAGGGCCGATAAACTTCATTTTTCGAATCTGATTTTTAATATACTCGATAATGCTATCAAATATTGCAGTGTCGTTCCTGAGATTGTCATTCGATTGACGAAAAAAGGAAAACTTTACGCTATATCGTTTGAGGATAACGGTATTGGGATATCCTCTAAAGACCGGAAAAAGATATTCAATCGTTTTTACCGTGTTCCTACCGGCAATGTCCACGATGTTAAAGGATTTGGATTAGGTTTGGATTATGTGAAAAAAATTGTGTTGAGGCATGGTTGGCATATAAAAGTAATCGAAAATTCGAGGAAAGGCAGTACCTTTATTGTTGAAATAAAGAACTCAACAAAATGAATTATCAGGGCGAAAGAATCTTGCTGGTTGAAGACGACCAAACATTAAACTTTATTATTAAAGATAATCTGGAGCAAAATGGCTATGTGGTAACAGCGACCGACAATGGTGATTCGGCAATGAAAATCTTTAAGTCAGAGAAATTCAGCCTTTGTCTGCTCGACGTTATGTTGCCTAAGAAGGATGGTTTTACCCTGGCTAAGGAAATTAGGGAGACCGATGATCATGTTCCGATCATTTTTCTGACTGCCCGCTCGATGACAGAAGATCGTATCACAGGCCTTACCATTGGTGGCGATGACTATATTACCAAGCCATTCAGCATGGAAGAGTTACTTTTAAAAATTCGGATATTCCTGAAAAGAAGTCTTGTGGTAAACGAAAACGGAAGTGACCAGAATTATTATAAAGTCGGAAAGTTCAATTTCTACTTCGATAGTTTGATACTTGATTATAATGGCGACCGAAAAACGCTGACTTATAAAGAAGCTGAATTATTACGGTATTTCTGCGACAACCCCAATAAAGTTCTGAGCAGATCGGATATATTGATTCAGGTTTGGGGATCAGATGATTATTATCTTGGGCGTAGTCTCGATGTTTTTATCTCCCGCTTACGCAAATACCTTAGTGGCGACGAAAATATTAAAATACTGAATCTTCATGGTATTGGGTTTCGGTTTAATGCTGCTATTCAGAAGGTTTGATTTTCAGTAGATATTTTAGAAAAAGGGAATGGCCTGCTCTTTACGAATGAGCAGGCCATTTTTATTTCAAAGCAGGTTTTGCTAAACCTTTACGTTATTACCAACCCGGATTTTGCTGTGTTTTTAACTTCGGATTAGTTGAAGTTTCAGAATCTGGAATTGGGAATACATAGCGTTTGTCGCTATAGTCGTATGGCAGAATTGTTAAAACGGAAGGACTTACAACGCCACTGGCGGCATTCCATGTTGTAGTGGCTAAGTTCCCAAAGTTTGCTTTTGCAGGAACCCCAGAAACACCTGGATTTCCGGCTACAAAGTAAACCGGATCTTTTGCAAGACGATGAATGTCAGACCAACGGCGACCTTCTCCCAGGAATTCTATTCTGCGTTCGTTTAAGATAGCTTTCATTAAGCTTGGAACATCGGCAAAACTTGCAAGAGTAAACTGACTGGCGGCATCGGTTACCGATCTGTTTCTTACTTTGTTCAGCAAATCGACAGCTAATTGAGTTTTTCCATTTGTTCTTACTTCAGCTTCGGCATAATTCAACAGCACTTCGGCATAACGAAGAATAGGGGCCCAGTCGGTCATTTTTTCTTTTCCCTGATATTTATTTGACCAATATGGAGCTTTCGAGCTATATGCAGTACTGTTTGTAATTAACAAAGTTCTGCGTTTATCGGCAGCTACCCAGAAATCGGCATTATAAATAATCGGGCTAATACAAACCAAAGAACGAACGCTTGTATAGAATTGCGAGAGTGATCCGTTCACAGTGGCATTATCCAATTCGGTATTTTCAACTGAAAACATAGATTCGGTATTTCCGCTGTTGTTTGTAAACGGTCCGTCAGGACTTGCAGTAAGTTTATAGCCACCAACTGGACTTTCGAATGAAGAATTAACAATTTTTGCAGCTTCTTCAATAACTTTTGCTGAATTTCCAAGATGTTGATAAATTCTTGTCTTAGCGCCAATAGCAGCGCCCTTCGTAGCGCGGGAAATCTTCAGACCTCCTGTTCTTGTTGCGGGTAAGTTGGCTTCAGCATAGTCCAGGTCCTGAAGAATCTGATCGTAAACCTGTTTTACAGTGGCACGTCCTGCGCTTTTTGCGGCTTCAACCTTTTCGATGGAGTTGATAGGCACAATATTCAGCGGAACGCCCATATGCGAGCCATCAGCGGTTTCTTTGAACGGACGGGCAAAATGAATAAGAAGTTCATGATAGCCTAATGCTCTTAAGAACCGGGCTTCGCCTTCATATTCTTTAGCTTTAGCATCAGTGATAGTTCCTTTTGTAGCAGCTAACTGGAACCCTTCAATACAAATGTTAATTTTATTAATCATTTGATATGTACATTCCCACATGGCCTGACCGTTTGGAGATGATGTTCCGTAGGTACTACCATAAGTTATGGCAAAAAATGCCTGAACATTGAGCATGTCTTCACCACGCATATCACCTTGTTCAATTGAAGCGGCACCAAAAGGATATCCACGGCGCTGGTTATTTCCTGGATAGTATCCACTCTGAGCTGCATCATAACATCCGACCATCGAAAGCTCGCACATTGCCGGAGTATTGAACGCATCCTCGTATCCCACAGAATTCAGTGGCATTAAATCAAGTACATCTTTTTCGCACGCCGTAATAAACAGCATAGAGGTTACAAGACCGATACTAAATATTTTGAATATTCTATTTCGTTTCATAAGATCTAATTTTTTAATGATTAAAATACCACGCTAATACCGAAGGTGAAACTTCTTTGTTGAGGATTTCCGTTCCAATCCACGCCAAGTGCAGTGGTATATACTTCAGGATCTAACCCGGTATATTTGGTTACAGTCAATAGATTTTGAGCCTGTACGTAGCATCTCACCTGGCTTAAAGTCATTTTTTCAGTTAAAGCTTTTGGCAATGTGTAGCCAAGTGCAATGTTTTGCAACTTTAAGAAATCGCCTTTTTCAACCCAGCGAGATGAACCATCTGATTCGAGATTCAGGAAGTTACCTTTTCCGTAGATAATAATTGGAACTTGTCCATTACCTGGATTTGAAGCGCTTTGCCAGCGGTCAAGAATTTCGGTTCCGTTATTCTGGAAATACATATTCAATAAATCGCGGCGGGTAACATTGGCAATCTTATTACCTCCTGAGAAGCGGAAGAATATATTCAAATCAAAATTTTTGTATTTGAATGTATTATCCAAACCTCCAAACCATGCAGGAATTGTGTTGCCCAAAACAACTTTATCGTCGGCAGTTAAACTACTTACTGCACCCAATGTTCCTGGGTTTGATGCGTTATAAAGGTAGTATTTGCTGTCGGCAGGATTTCCCTGGATAATTGTTCCGTCAGCTTTTTTATACATTGGGAACCCGTTAGCCATGTTAACACCTTCGTATTGGTAACCATAAAGTGCTCTCATCGATTCGCCTTCACGAATGATGTAATGTTCGTATTTCATGTCACTTAAAAGCTTAGTCACTTTATTATGCTGGGTCGAGAAGTTGACCGATGCATTGTAGCTAAAATCTTTTGTTTTTACAATATTTCCGCTGATTTCCAGTTCAATACCATTGTTTTCAACCGATCCTACGTTTTGGCTGATCCGGTTCCATGGGATACCTAATGATGGAGGAGTTGGTGCGTCAAGAACAATATCGGTATTTTTTTTCTTCCAGTAAGCCATGGTGATATTAACTTTATTGAATAAAGACAAATCGGCACCAAAGTCAACTATGTTTTGTTTTTCCCATTGCAGGTTCGGATTTCCAGTCTGGTAATACGAAATGCCTGTTTGCGAGCCATATAACTGAGAGGTGAAAGTATCGAGGTAAGTGAAGTTTCCGATATCGTCGTTACCAACCTGGGCATAACTACCGCGTAATCTGAAATCGTTAATTACATTTTTAATACCACTCCAGAAGCCAAGTTCTGAAAGTCGGATAGCGGCAGATGCACCATAGAAGGTACCAAATTGGTTGGCTGATGGCAGTTTTGAAAGACCATCGCGGCGAACAGAACCTCCAAGATAGTATGTATTTTTATAGTTATAGTTCATACGGAACATGTATGAAGCAATTCCGTTGTGAGTATAATCACCACCTGATGACTGAGTGTTATATGTGCTGGAAATAATGTAAGGCATGAAGAATGAACTTGACATATCCTGAGCCCCGGCATTTACTGAACGATAGGTATATTTCGACCATTCGCTAACTGCAGTAAAATCAATGTTATGGTTTTCAAACAAAGTAGTTTTATATGAAGCGATATTTTGGAAGGTCCAGCGTTTACGGGTATAGTTTGTTTCGCTGATTAATCCTTTATAACCTTGTCCATCACCACTTTGAGGATACCAGGCATACAAGTTGTCGAGTAACGAGATGTCGGCACCAACCAATGTTTTTAAAACTAAACCTTTAAGCGGAGTAAATTCAGCATAGGCAGTTGGCATGATGCGGTACGATTCATTTTTCTGAACGTTGGTTTTCAAAACCCACATGATATTTGGTACCGTTAAGTCGATCGGAATCGTGTTTGCACCACGTCCCAAACTTTTTGGACTTAGAACATCAATATTATATCCTGTTGGATGGGTCGAGTCATAAACTTTCACGTTAGGAAGCATACGTGTTGTTGCGTACATGTTGTCCGAAAGGCTGTTGGTTCCTTTGATTGGACCTGTATTGTTCTGGTACGAGCCGTTAAACGAGAATCCGGCTTTTAACCACTTCAGAAGTTTTTGATCGACATTGCCGTTAAATGTATAACGTTTGAAGCTATTGTTTACTACAATACCTTGCTGGTCGCTGTAACCTGCCGAGATATAGAATTGAGTTTCGTCGCTACCTCCGGCTACCGAAAGGTTGTGGCTTTGCTGATTTCCTGTTCTGAATACATAATCATTCCAGTTTGTGTTTGTTTTTTCAGCATCCATAACGGCTGGAACTACTGTTGACCCATTGTTTTTGTATTTTTCGTTGGCAATAGTTACAAATTGTTCGGCGTTAAGCAAATCGTAAAGTTTTGATGCTTTTGAGCTGGCAAACCATGCGTCGTAAGTCACTTTCGTTTTTTGTACGCTTCCTTTTTTAGTTGTTATCAGTATAACACCATTTGATGCACGTGAACCGTAGATTGCAGTGGCGGCACCATCTTTCAGGATTTCAAGTGATTCGATGTCTGAAGGGTTAATGTCAGCCAATGGGTTATTGTTCGTGTATGAACCTCCAATGTTTCCTGAAGTAGAAGGTACACCGTTAATTACGATTAAAGGCTGTGAGCCGGAAGAGATAGTGTTAACACCACGAATAGTAATGTTGGGAGGGGTACTCAAGTCGCCTGAACTGGAGGTGATTTGCACACCAGCAGCACGACCTGCAAGTTGTTGTACGAAACTTGAACTTGCTTTATCGGCAAGCTCATTTCCTTTAACTTTTGAAATAGAACTGGTTACGTCTCTTTTTTTCTGAGTAC
>JAJZSZ010000138.1 GCA_021849365.1 Bacteroidota bacterium
CAGTACGTTCACCTCCAAAATCGGAGTGACCGGGAGTATCAATGATATTTATCTTTATCCCTTTGTATACTACGGAAACGTTTTTTGCCAGAATGGTGATCCCTCTTTCGCGTTCCAGATCGTTGCTATCCAAAATTAATTCCCCTGGATTCTGATTGGACCGAAAGATGTTGGAGTGGAGTATCATCTTGTCTACCAGCGTAGTTTTGCCATGGTCAACGTGGGCAATAATGGCTATATTTCTTATTTTTCGCATCTTACTAATTTGGGTGCAAAGATAGTCATTAATTCAGGGCTATGAATCAGCGGGATAAAATCATTTTGTTAAATTTACATCACCCCGGAAGGAAAGGCTAAAGTACTTCGTACTTATGATTATTTAGAGCTGGTTGATTGTCATTTAATCCAGTTCACCACTTTGTGATTTATTTTTTTCCGATACCAGAAAATAAGTTTCCTTCGTTACAATTTTAACTACGGACGGCATATTCTCTAAAAAACTAACCTGCGTATAACCTGCTTCAGAAATTCCGGTTTTTATTTCCTTAACCGAGAAAATATAACTGGTATCCTGCTTTTCAATATGTGTCCGGGATAAAATGAATATGTTTTCTGTTTCACCTGTTTTAAAAATCGCTTCATCAGGAAGTGCCGTAACATTTTCTGTTCCTGTTTCAATAAATGCGTTAACATATGTGCCGGGCAACAGGTCTTTTCTTACATTCCGGTTCACTCTTGCATGAACTATGATTGATTTATTGGTATTGTCAAAAGCCCTGTCTATGGCATAAACGGTTGCCATACTGTTGGCATTACTTGATGATGAGGTACTGAAATAAAGTTTTTGCCCTATTCGTACTTTGTCCAAATCCTGTTGATATACCTGAAGGTCTATGAACAATAAACTATTATCATAAATTTCAAATAAAATCTGCGTAGGGTCAGCAAACTTTCCAACATTTGTATTCACTTTTTGTACATATCCATTTATGGGTGAAACCAATGGTACCGCAGAGAGGATATTTCCATTATCAACACTATTAATTGAGATACCTAAAAGCTGGAGTTTATTTTTTAATGAAAGTAGTGTTGCTTTAGTAATGTTATAGTTGCTCAATGTTTGCTGCATTAACTTTTTGGAAGTAGCACTATCACTTAGCATGTTTTTTTGCCGGTCATTTTCCTGTTCAAAAAACACGAGTGAACTTTTAGCTTTTAAATAATCTTCCTGCAATTGTATGTAATCAGGATGTTCGATATAAGCAAGCACCTGACCTTTTTTTACATAACTGCCTGGGATAACGGTAATTGATTTTACAACGCCACCCATAACAGGGGAAACTGTTGCTTTATTCTGCGGTGGAGATGTGATAAATCCATTTGCCTTTACAATGTTTGTAAGGTTTTTGTCAACAACGCTGCCCAGCTCAATTTTCATTACATTAAATTGTTTTTTTGTAAGCATAAGCTCGCCTGGCATTAAGCCAACCTTTTCTTTTGCAGCCACCTCCCGGGCTTTTTCTTTTTTTTCTTTGTCTTCACTTTCAAACCCACATGAATTTAAGAGGAGGGTTATGATCAAACTGATCAATGATACTTTTATAATTAAATGTTTCATCTTTTTATGTTTTTATTTGTTTCCTAACAGGTAATTAATATTAATGATGCTCTGGTTATATTGATTAACTGCATTCAGATATTGCAATTTTATATCGAATGCCTGGGTAAGATTTTGTATATATTCTATATAGCTGGTGTTGCCTGATCTATAATTTACTCCCGCGTTCTTTATTATTTCATCCGATTGTTTTAAGCCTGCACTTTCATAGTAATTTAATTGTTCATTCCATTTTTGATATTGCTGTAATTGCTGATTGTAAGCAGCTTCCGTATTTTCTATAACATTGGCATAATTAGCTTCGGCAATTTTTACAGCCATCTTAGCTGCTTCATTTCTGCCCCGGTAAGTTCGGGTCCATAAAGGAATATTCACTCCAACACTATAGCCATAATATCTTATACCAATATACTTAGAAAGCCCAATTGCGAGATCGGGCAATTCCCTGCTTTTAGTTACCGCAAAATTGGCGGCAGCTACATTTATGTTTTGTTGATAATAATTCAGGATTGGGTTTTTGGATACTGTTTCAGTATGCAATAAAATTGGAAGTGGCAACTTCTCTAACTGATTAATTGCAGGTTCAACAGGTGTAGTGGTATAAAGCCATTTTTGCAATTCCCGTTCATAGATAATCATATCTGCCTGGGCTTGTTTTCTTAATAAGACAATTTGCTGATAGGTAGCATCAGCAGTTACTTTTTCCAGGTAGCCTGTTTCTCCGTTCGTATATCTTGAATTTGCTGCGTTGGTAAAATCATTATAGACACTATCCTGGTTGAAAAGCACTTGCAAATAAGCCTTCCCATAAACAAGCTGGTAATACGCTGTCTTTAAATTTCTTATCAGGTCTGCCTTTGATATGGTCAAAGATCTTTCACTTAAAACAAGCTGTTCATTTAAGAGCTTGCCTTGTCGGTTATATACTATCGGCAAATTAAAGGATTGCTGAACTCCAACGCTTTTATTTCCATTTGGACTAGTGTTATCAAAAATATATTGAAAGCCTGTTTTATTGAGATCAACATTTGTTTTTCTCAAAGCCCTTTGTTGCTGAACGCCATACTCTGCACTTTTAACAGCTTGATTGTTTTTTATTGCATAGCTGACTGCTTCATCTATAGTTAATTTTAACGATTGTTGGGCAACAGACACTTGTCCCATACCAATTGACGGTATGATTGTAGCAATGAGGAACAATATAATTCCAACGGAATTTGGCAAGCTTTTCATTTTTTTAGTTTTCTTTTTTGACATAAAAATATAATACAATACAGGCAATACTATTAGTGTAAGTATGGTAGATGTAATTAAACCTCCTATAACAACCGTTGCCAAAGGCCGCTGCACTTCAGCGCCGGCAGACGTAGAAATTGCCATTGGTAAAAAGCCAAACGAGGCAACGGACGCTGTCATTATCACAGGACGAAGCCTTACATTAACCCCTTCCAGAATGCGGCGGTTAATATTAGTTCTCCCCTCTTTTTTTAATTGATTTAAAAAGCTGATCAATACAATTCCATTCAACACCGCCACTCCGAAAAGGGCAATAAAGCCCACACCTGCTGATATACTGAAAGGCATTCCCCGAATCAATAGGGCAAACACACCACCTATAGCTGCAAAAGGAATTGCGGTAAGAATTAAAAACGATTCTTTAAGAGAGCCAAACGTAAAAAACAATAACATAAATATCAGTGCTAAAGCCAACGGAACGGCAATCATTAAACGTTGCTTCGCATCAATCAAATTCTGAAACTGACCTCCAAAAGTAACAAGATAACCAGGTGGTAACTTTAACTGAGTGGCTAACTGGCTTTGAATATCATTGACCACACTTTGAATATCACGATTGCGGACATTCAAGCCAATGGCAATCCTCCGTTTGGTATTATCCCTTGATATCGAAGAAGGTCCTTCTTCAAATTTTACAACGGCAACTTCACTTAAAGGAATTTGGTTGCCATTTGGGAGAGAGACAAATAAATTTTGAACATTAAACAAATCTTTTCGGTGTTGTTTATCAAACCGTATTACCAAATCAAATTGCCGGTCTCCTTCATAAACAATCCCAGCTTTCGCTCCGGCAAAAGCGGCTTCCAATATTTTATTGACATCTGCAATAGTCAATCCGAATTGGGCAATTTTATCGCGGTTATACACTACCGTTATTTCAGGCAACCCGTTTGTTCTTTCGGCTAAAACATCCTGTGCGCCATTCACTTTACTTATAATTGCAGCGGCCTGTGTTCCAAGTTGGGTAAGCACATCTAAATCCTCCCCATAAATTTTAACCGTTATATCCTGCCGGGAGCCACTTAGCAACTCATTAAAACGTAATTGTATGGGTTGTGAAAATTCCCAATCTACACCGGGAATTATGGATAAAGCTTCTTTCATTTTGTCAGTAAGCTCCACCTGGTTATCAGCGCTTGTCCATTCAGTTTTATCTTTTAGTATAATCGTCATCATGCCAGTCTCAATCGGATCAGGGTCGGTTGGGATACTGGCGACACCAATACTGGAAACAACTTGTTTAACTTCAGGGAAATCTTTCTTTAAAATATTTCCGGCATTAATGGTTGTTTGGATGGTTTGTGACAAGGAACTGCCTGGCGGTAATCGTGTTTCCACAGCAAAATCACCTTCTGAAAGGGTGGGGATAAATTCGCCACCCAGCCCGTTGAAAATTAAATAACTGACTACTAATAATACAAGGGATGTAACTACAATCAACAGTTTTTTTCGCAGGGCAAATAAAATAACAGGGTGGTAAATACAATGTAAAAAGCCCATTATCCTATCCCCAATATTTCTTTTGAAAGAAATATTTTTACTTAGCAACACTGCCGACATCATAGGTACATAAGTAAGTGAAAGAATTAAAGCACCCACAATAGCAAAGCTTACTGTTTGTGCCATTGGGTGGAACATTTTTCCTGCCACACCCACTAAGGTGAGAATAGGTATGTACACGATTAAAATAATGATTTCTCCAAAAGCAGCAGATTTACGAATACGCACAGAAGATTGAAACACCTGTTCATCCATTTGGGTTTGTGATAATTTTGTAAGGTTAGCGAGCCTTGAATTGTGATGAACAGCATACACAATGCTTTCTACAATAATAACTGCTCCATCCACGATCAACCCAAAATCAATAGCTCCTAAACTCATAAGGTTTGCAGAAACACCAAAGAGGTTCATCATTCCCAGAGCGAACAACATAGAAAGAGGGATAACTGATGCCACTACAATACCCGCCCTAAGATTTCCTAAGAATAAAATAAGTATAAATATAACAATCAATCCTCCTTCAATCAGGTTACGGCTTACCGTGTGAATAGTCCGGCTGATTAAATTACTCCGGTCAATAAACTGTGTAATAATAATACCCTTTGGAAGTGCTTTTTGAATGGCAGATATCCTGAGTTTTACCTCATTGATCACTTGTAAAGTGTTTGAACCTTTTAACATCAATATTATCCCGCCCACGGCCTCGCCCGTTCCTGATACCGTCATAGCACCGTATCTTATTGAATGTCCAAATTGCACCTTAGCCACATCCCGAATAAGAACCGGAATGCCATTGTTATTTTTTATAACAATTTTTCCAACATCCTTCAATGTTTTCGCTAATCCTACGCCTCTTATGAAATAAGCGTTTTGCAATTTTTCAATATATGCGCCACCCGTATTTTGATTATTCTGCTGTAAAGCATCGAAAATCTCTTTGATGGTTATATTCTGGCCACGAAGTTTTTCAGGATCAACGGCCACTTCATACTGTTTAATAAATCCACCAAAGCTATTGATCTCAGCAACGCCCGGCGTACCTTCCAATTGCCTTTTTACTACCCAGTCCTGTATGGTCCTTAATTCATCAAGAGAATACTTCTCATGGCCAGGCTGTGTTTGTAAAACATATTTATAAATTTCGCCCAGCCCTGTTGCAATAGGTGACATATTAATTTTCGCCACGCCTTGTGGGATCAAATCCTGAGCTTCCTGTATTTTTTGAAATACCAGTTCCCTGGCAAGATAAATATCAACATCTTCCCTGAAAACAATGGTAATTACCGACAGGCCGAAACGGGATATTGACCTTATTTCAAGAATGCCAGGAATGTTAGCCATTGTTATTTCCAATGGGGAAGTAATCATCTGCTCAACATCCTGAGCCGATAAGGCCGGAGCAATGGCATGTACCTGCACCTGGTTATTAGTAATATCAGGCAATGCATCAATAGGCAGCTTTGATAAGGAGTAAACTCCCCAGCCAATTAAGGCCAATACAAAGAATATAACAATGGCTTTATTTCTGATAGAAAAGCCTATGAGTTTATCAATCATATAAAGTGATATAAAAATGAATAATTAGTTTATCCTTTATTTTTATTGGAAATAAAAAATAGATACCGATCAACTTTGTCAAGCAGTGAAACAAAAAAGTTAATCGTTTAAATTAGCAGAGAGGAAAAAAGCAGAAATTGCTTTTTCGGTGGGGATAAAAAATATTTGTCGTGGAATAAATTATTGTCCTTGTCTACGGAGTTCGCAGAAATTGTTAGCGAATGTTGTAAATGAAATGCAATGTCAAAAAGCTGAACTGTTTTGGCGGTTGGAGTTTTTAGGTCGCTGTTGTCTTGGTGAATGTAGCAATGTGATTCGTTTTCAAAATTGGCTTTCTTCTCCGTGTCTGAAAATTCAAACACGGTGTTGATGTAGCAACACGATAAAATTGACAGAAGGAATATTTTTAAAAACTTTTTCATTATTTGCAAAGATATTAAAATTGCAATAGATCTTTGTCGCTTAGAAAGGGTTCTGATTAAGGTTAAACAACACGATGCAAAGATAAAAGTTGCCCGAATTTCTTCAGGCAACTCTCTTATCTGGTAAAACACATTACTTCGTCGGATCCAAAAATCCTTCCGGATCTCCAGCGATGCTGTAATGGCATTTATAGCAATTACCATTGGTCGCAGTAATCTGTGACCAGGAAGCTGGTTTTGTGTTGAAATTCGTATGACATGTGCCGCATTGTGCAGTTGTAGCAGCCAAGTTTCCGGCAGGTCCTTTACCATGATTTGCCCCACCCATTATCCAATCGACAAACTTGTGTGGACCCTGGTTGGTTGCCGTGGGAGCAAAGAGAAGACGATTATCTTCCATCGTTCGTATCTCTAAAACAGTCGGAGTAGCCTTGTATGAAAGAATCACCCACGCATTGTTAGGTAAATTTGAACCATCGGAATACTTGCGCACAGGATGTTCGCCTTGGCCTTGAGAGTACGTTTTTATGCGGTATAGGGTCTCTGAACCCAGGATAATGCGAGCGTCACGGAACTTTTGTCCAACTGTTTGGATATAGGTTTTAGACGCATCAGCAATGCGGGTAGGAACCTGATCATTGAGGAGATCATTAACAACAATAAAGTAATCGCCGGCACTAATTCCTGATAAATTAAAAACGAGGTTACCACTCGTCACCGTTCCAGTGCTAACAATTGTACCGGTATAATTTTTCATTACACCTTTGGTAAAAGAGGTTGCCTTGATATCGCCCCCGGCATCCAGCGAAGTGTCAATCTTTAAAGTCAAATTACCAGCGGGTGTAATAGCATCCTTTTTACATCCATCTAATAAAAGAGTTGAAAAGGCAATCATAATGATACCTACCAAGAACAAATAATATTTTTTCATCTTACTGTTTTTTTTTATTGATTTAACTTAATAATTTTTTTTGAAGTTCAAAATAACAAACATCAAAATGTCCGATACTCGAAACTTTAAAGAAAGTTAACCATAAAACAACAGTGAGGTATACAATAGAAATAATCTGTCTGGTGGTTTAAAATATTTGTAATAAGAGTATTTGCATATCTTGTCTTTGCATTTTGCAAAAAAATTTAATTGATGGGGAACGGCAAATGCAATGTCAAAAAGCTGAACTGTTTTGGCGGTTGGAGTTTTTAGGTCGCTGTTGTCCTGGTGAATGTAGCAATGCGATTCGTTTTCAAAATTGGCTTTCTTCTCCGTATCTGAAAATTCAAACACGGTGTTGATGTAGCAACACGATAAAATTGTCAGAAGGAATATTTTAAAAACTGATTTCATTGTTGCAAATGTAACGATAAAATATTGTGCGTTGGGAAATTTTAGCTCTTTCTTGCGCTTACTGAAGCACAAAATGGTACGTAATAGTCCCCTTCTGGAAGGCCGGCGCATTGTCATCTACATTGAACCGGGCAGCTTTTGCCGCTTTGGTAGCAGCTTCAAGCAGATCGGGATCACTGGAAGTAGAACCCAAAATACCGCCGCGAACAGCAGAGACTTTGCCAAGTTTGTCTACGGTTACCTCAACTACCACTATTCCGCCTTCGTTGCCGGGATAGGCTGGTTTAGGCAAAGAGCGTGCCTGCCGTCCGGAAAGGCTAAAAGAAATACCATTGCCGGTTCCGCCACCCGGACCATAACGTTTAACCCCCGGTTGACCGTTGGGATCACCCTGGTTTCCGGGACCATAGGTAATTCCTTCACCCTTCGAAGTAGAACCATTGTCGGTTAAGCCGCCACCGAAAGCATTTTTGGCCCTTGAATTAATATTGCCGATCATCTGCTCTTCCTTCAATTTTTTTAGGCGGTTTTGCTCTTCAACTTGTTGTTGGGCAAGTTGTTCCTGTTTAAGTTTTTTTGCTATTTCAACGGAAGGATCCGGCTTTATTTTCTCGATGACCTTCTTTTGAACTTTGGTAGTATGTAGGGCTATGGAAGGTTCATTTTCCTGCGTTAGCAGATCTTCCTCTTTAATTTCAGTAGATTTAAACAGGGGTGAAGCTGTCGTTGTTGCCTTTTGCGTAACCTGAACCGGTGGTTTGTAGAGATTGTCATTTTTGGAATAGACAGCCGAAGGTTCTTCTTCGCCAATTCCGGTCGGGGAGTAACCAAAATCGACCAATAGACCTTCATCTGCCGTCTGAAACTTCTTGTCAGCCGAAAGCGTGAGCATCAGCAAAAAAAGCAGAACACCCGCATGGATCAACAGGGTATAAATGATGCCTGATTTTTGACTTTCCGTGAATGTCATGATTCTACGCGCTAAGAAATGCCAAGACTGAATCTGTAAGATAAATGGATTGATTCAGGACCAAAGCTTATCGGCAAAATTAGAAATTAATTCGAACATTATTTGGCCGGAATCGTGTCTGTTTTTTGAATTCGCAACCGCTTCATTTCCCGTTGAGGATGAAAAAGATCGTGAAAAGTGTTAAAACTCTCGCTGAAGGTGAAACCAACTCCCTGTTTGTAAGGGGAAGAATCGTAAATATAGTCCGTGTTTGCCCTGTTGTAGGCCTTCAATTTTAATTTTCCGGATTTTATGAGCTTGACAAAAACCTCAATTTCTCCAACAACCGCGTTGTTGTTGGCAGTTTGCAAGTTGCTGTTATTCCCGATGTTGCCATTGATGGTAACCCGGTCATTGAAAATCTGTGTACTGAGTGCCAGCTCCATCTGATTTGTATTTACCTGATCTCCGGGTTTATAATTGAATCCGATATCAAAATTGGAGCTGATTTGTGAGAGCCAGTTGGAAAGTTGGTTTGAGAGCATTTCTGAAGTAGTAGCTCCGACCAATGCTCCTGTGTTTGATTGAATATCAGCTCTTCCCCGTATATATTCCGGAGTATAGAACTGTCCAATCAACAGCAAAGCCAGCATTTGACGGTTAATATCATCCTGGGTACTGATGAACTGTTGTAACTCATCTTTGGTCCGTTCATCCGCAGTAGGGAAAAAAATATCAAATTTCAGGACCGGATTGAGTAGTTTATGCGAGAGGTTGATCTTGCATTCGACCGGTATTCTGCCAGTGTTCTCATTTTTATAAGTATCTACCAAAAGGTCTTTCACTGAAGCTTTCAGGGTATAGAGTGCATTAAGGTCGACAATGGCTTCATAAGGATCACCATTAAAGGTAATTGTTCCTCCTTCCTCCAATTTAAACTTCTTCCCGATCACATTCTGAAGGGTGAAAAGATAATCTCCTTTGTCGATGGTATAGTTTCCGAAAATGGTGAAATTAGCCTGTTTGTCATACACCATTCTAAGGTTTCCGGAACCCTGGCCTGAAATAACATCACCGAGCGTCGAATTAAACAGAATCTGCATCTTGGCTGCCGGCGTTGCGGTGATGTTGAGGTTCATTTCAAAAGTGCCTCCATCGGATGATGGTTCGACAATTGGCTTAGCGTTGTTAAGGGTATCGGGATTAACAAACCGGATAAAATCATTTTCAGATGCGGAAGCCGGGGTTTCCATCGGGATCACTATCTGCGTACCCTCTTCTGACTTGACATTCATATCCAGTTTTACCTGATCGCCTGCACCGGTCAGAAGAATATCCCCGCTGCAGTGGGCTTCGCCGTAAAAAATGGAATTATCGGCCAGGGTTGTTCTTAATGCTTCAATCCTTTTCGTCGTCAAGCCCATGTGGTATTTCAGTTTGCTAAACATCTTGTGGGTGATGTACCCGTTGAAAAGGGCGGTGTTATTTTCACTGTCTTTCAGCGTGAGCCTCCTGAAAACAATTGAATCGTGGGAGAACTCCACCGGTTGGTTGAAAGTATAGGCCACTTTGGTATAATCAATTCCGATTTTGCCATTCTTTATGTCAACTTTTCCTAAAAAGCAGGGATCATCGAGCGTTCCGGTGATTGAAACATTTCCGTTTCCGGTTCCACTTACGCCATTTGAGAAACTCCTAAGAAACGGATAAATTGTTTCCAGCGGGAAATCCGTTAACCGGGCACTGTAATTCAACGAATCCGAACTTGGTGTATAGTACC
>JAJZSZ010000139.1 GCA_021849365.1 Bacteroidota bacterium
TTCCGATCTGTAACTTATAAAGTAACGCCAAGTAGCCCCGAGTTCAAAACAACTGAAGTATACGGATACTGGAACTTTGCTCCTGGCATCGACAACAGTGGAAGTAATTATGCAGAAAAGCTAACCTCGGCAAACGTTACCGGAACAATGGTATTTAATCTGGAAACAAGCTCTGTTTTTAAATCAAACTCGTATAAAATTGCGAATAACGGGAATAAGGTTTATTTCCGCATAGGAGCCAAAACAAATGGAATTGTTAACTACAGCAAAACTGTAGAAATAGTGCTATAATAAATTCATCAGGCAGATCGTAAAGGCGCAGCTTTCGCGATCTGCCTTTTTTTTAGCTAAATGAATACTCTTAAAAAGATAAAGCAGGCGGATTATTTGTATGGCATTACTGTCGGAATAATCGTCATCCTGACAAGCTGCCAAACCCCAAAAAAAATTACAAATTGGAGCCTGAATGAATTTGTCAGACCTCAAAATGCAGGCCCAATTTTATCGCCCAACCCGGAAAGTGAGTTTTTCTGTCCCATGCGAAAAGAAAATGTCAAATGGGAAGAAAGCGACACTTTTAACCCGGCAGCCATTGTAAAAGACAATAAGATTTTTGTACTCTACCGGGCCGAAGATAACTCGGCAACAGGCATCGGGAAACGGACATCACGCATTGGCCTGGCAGAAAGTAACGACGGCATCGTGATGAAAAAACACGAAAAACCGGTTTTATTTCCCAGTGAAGATAACATGAAAGAATTTGACTGGTCGGGAGGTTGCGAAGACCCCCGCGTTGCCGAGGCCGAAGATGGAACTTACCTCATGGCTTACACATCGTGGAACCGGAAAGTGCCGCGCTTGTCAATTGCCACCTCGAAAGATCTGGTTACCTGGGAAAAACACGGCCCCGCTTTTGCCAAAGCTTACAACGGACGTTTTGCCAATATTGCCTCCAAGTCAGCGTCAATCGTAACGAAGGTTAAAAACGACAAATTAGTCATCACTAAAGTAAACGGAAGCTATATGATGTACTGGGGCGAGCACGGAGTTTATGCGGCCACCTCAACTGACTTGATCAACTGGAGCCCGGTTCTGAACCAAAAAGGGGAACTGAAAACTTTGATCGCACCCCGCAATGGTTATTTCGACAGCGCCCTCACCGAATGCGGGCCTCCCGCCATCCTGACTAAAAAAGGAATTTTGCTACTTTATAACGGCAAAAACAGCAAGGGAAATAACCGCGACACGCATTACACCGCAGGAGCGTACTGCGCCGGACAGGTTTTGTTTGACAAAAAAGATCCGTACAAAGTTGTTGCCCGACTCGACAAACCGTTCTTTGCACCATCGGCCGACTTCGAAAAAAGTGGCCAGTATGTTGATGGGACCGTATTTATCGAAGGATTGGTTTATTCCAAACAGAAATGGTTCCTCTACTACGGTTGTGCCGATTCGAAAGTGGGTGTTGCCATTTGCGACCCATCAAAAATTCAGTAACAAAAAGATTTTGGCACACAAAAAAGGAACCAAATATCAATAAACCAATATCATGCATTTCAATATAAAATACAGCACTAAGATTGTCCTTCTGATTCTGGCATTCAGCTTATCAGCAACGACAAACAGCCTTCAGGCCTCCCCGAAAAAAGGGAAACAATCGGCTCTTATCCTCAGTTCTCATCCTGAAAGTGGCACTGGGTTTCAGTGGCAAATGAGACGGGCGAATGAACTGAAGTCAGCAGGAGAAGAGATTTCGCAAGCCAGCTACAACACGGCTGACTGGAAGCAGGCCATCGTTCCCGGCACCGCCCTGAACAGCCTGGTAGCCAATGGCGAATTTCCCGAACCTTACTTCGGACAAAACAACATGCGGGTAAACAAACTGATCCCTGACATTGCCGATGCTGGTCGCGAGTTTTATCATTTCTGGTACCGCACCACATTCAATGTTCCGAAAGATTTTAAAGGGAAGAAAGTATGGATAAAATTCGACGGAATTAACTACCTGGCCGACATCTGGCTAAATGGTCAAAAACTGGGGAACATCAAAGGTATGTTCCTGCAAAAAACATTCGACATCACCGACATGGTCAAGCTAAACGATAAAAACTGCCTGGCCGTTTCGGTTGAACCGGTTGAATTTCCGGGAACCATGCAAAGCCGGAATAAAGAAAATACCGCTGTTAACGAAAATAAAAATGGAGGCGACGGCCAGATTGGCAAAAACATCACCATGCTAATGACTGCCGGTTGGGACTTCACGTTCCACGACGGAATCCGCGACCGTAACACCGGTATTTGGCGCGATGTAACCGTGTTTGCAACCGGAGCTGTTACGCTTCAGCATCCTTTTGTAAAATCAAGCTTGCCAATTCCGCAGGTATCGCCTGCCCGCGAAACAATTTCAGTTGAAGTAACCAACAACAGCACGCAAACAAAAGCTGTTGAACTGATTGCCGAAGTTGAAAACACCGCCATCGGTATTCATAAAAAACTGAATTTGCAGGCTGGCGAAAAGCATAAACTCGAACTAACTCCGGAGGAATACAGCCAGTTGAACATCGACAACCCGAAACTTTGGTGGCCAATAAACAAGGGCGAACAACACCTTTACACGGTTAATATCACGGCAAAAGCCGATGGCCAAGTTTCTGATGTTGTTTCCAAACGCTTTGGGATTCGCGACATTCGCTCCGACCGCAATACACCCGACCAATCGCGTATTTTTTATGTGAATGGCAAACGTTTGTTTATCCGTGGTTCGAACTGGATACCCGAAGCCATGCTCCGCACCTCGCCAGAACGAACTTACGCGCAGTTGCGTTATACCAAACAAGCCGGGATAAATATGCTCCGCTTGTGGGGCGGTGGCATCAGCGAATCAGATTATTTCTTCGATTTGTGCGATGAGATGGGATTCCTCGTGTGGCACGAGTTCTGGATGACCGGCGATACCAATCCTCCGGCAGATTCAGCGTTGTATTTCAGCAATGTGCGGTCAACCATCAAGCGCATCCGTAACCATCCGAGTTTGGCGTATTACGTTTCATCGAACGAGCAGGACAATATTCTCGACATCAAGCCAATTCTCGATAAATTAGACGGAACCCGTGGGTACCAGTTTCAGTCGGAATGTTGCGGAGTACACGACGGTAGCCCGTACAAATACGAAAACCCGATGCAATACTACGACAATTCGGCCTCGAACCGTGGCAGCCGCATCGATGGTTTTTGCCCGGAATACGGAACGGCCTGTTTGCCGGTTATTGAATCGTTGCGCCGGATGATGCCTGCAAAAGATCTTTGGCCAATTAATACAACTACATGGAATTACCTCGACGGAAACGGGTTTCACAACATGACCACCAAATACCAAACAGCAGTGGAACAATATGGAACGCCAAACACCATTGATGACTATGCCGAAAAAGGACAATTGGTTGGCGCCGTTGCCTACCGCAGCTTGTGGGAAAACTGGAACTACAACAAATACGAATTTGGCGACCGCTTTGCGTCGGGCGTTTTGTTCTGGTATCACAACAGCCCTGTACCACAGGTTTGTTCGCGTATGTGGGACTGGTACCTCGAACCAACAGCCGCTCTGTACTTCACCCAGGATGCACTTGAGCCATTGCATGCTCAATTCGATTTCCTGAAAAATACGGTAAGTGTTTACAACGAGCTTTACCGCGGATTTGAAGGGTTACGTGTGAATTTCCGACTGATAAACATGGACATGAAAACCATTGTTGAGAAAGAAGCCGACCTCAACCTCGACCAGGACGCCGTTGCCAATGATGTACTGAAAATTGATATTCCGGCTGACAAATTAAGCCCTGTACATTTCATCAAACTTGAGCTTTACGACAAAGATGACAACCTGATCTCGGATACGTTCTACTGGCGCTCAACCGATCAGTACAAAGGCCCGTGGACGGTTGGCGGACCTCTGCACGGCGGGTTTCAAACACTTCAAAACCTTCCGGCAACACAGCTAAATTGCCAGGTAAAAACAGAAACCAAAAACGAACAAACCGTTTATTCGGTTCTGTTAAGCAACAAAAGCAATACGCTGGCCTTCTTCAACCGGCTGAAACTGGTTGATCAGAACGGTGCATTGATTTCACCGGCATTTTACAGCGACAACTATTTTTCAATGCTGCCCGGAGAAACTAAAAAAGTAGTCATTGAAATAAACACCATAAAAGCACCGAACGGGAAGTGTGAACTTATACTGGAAGGATTCAATGTAAAGACACAATTGCTTTTGGTTACGGACAAAAGATAAGTTTAATTGTACAAATGAAGTTTTACTTGATTCCTTTCATCACTTTGTTTATTTCATTCTTTAACGTTTTGCGGATTTAGACTTCCACAAACAATTTTCTTTTGTTATAAATGTTCGACTGTTTTAACTCGCCATTCATAAACTTCAAAGCAGCCTCAAAATCTTCAAGCAAAAAGTTCGATACTTTACCGTCTGGGACTACAAATAATACTTATAATAAGCGTATTGCAAATTGAACACCCAATTTTAAACCCTAAAATGTAAGATTGGGTGTTCTTGTATCAACTAGGATCTGTTTCCCCAATATCTTTAGCAAATAATATATAGTCATGAGGTCGCCGGATCATGCCCGGCTCTGACTACTAAAAATCAAGATGTTACAACAATAATAGTTGTAGCCTCTTTTTATTTGCATGTAAGTATTCAGCGCTTTAACTTAAAATAGTTTTTGAATATACCCGGCCAACCGGCAAGTTTTTGCCCGCAATAACTACGTGTTCTTTAGTAAATCTTTCAATTTTTGACCGTGATACAACAAATGATTTGTGTATCCGGTAAATTCGGTAACTGGCAATAGTTCTACGATTCTCTTCAGACTCATTAAGGTGGTTATCGTTTTCCTGATAGTAAAAATGCGGCAATAGTTATCCATGGCTTCGATGTACAAAATGTGGGCGTTTTCAATGACCACGTTGGTGTACTCAACTTTCACAGTAATATGGCTGCTTTCAGGATTAGACAAATTGGTCAGGCTTTGAGCTGAATATTTGGCTTTTACTTTCTCGCCGGCTTCGGTAAACCGCTCAAAACTGATCGGCTTGAGCAAATAATCGACGGCATTTAGATTAAATCCGTTGATGGTATATTGGTTGTAGGCGGATGTGAAAACAAACAGGATGCGGTCTTTTAAATCATTTGCAATCTGAATTCCAGAAATTTCGGGCATTTGAATGTCAAGAAACACCAAATCGGGCGTGTTTGATTCGAGATAATGTAACGCTTTGTAAGGGTCGGTAAATGTTTCAGCAACATGAATCAACTCGATTTGATTGCAATAGTTTACCAACGAATCGATAGCAAATTTCTCATCATCGATTATTACGCAATTTATTTTCATTATTATATTGAATTACAAAAAGTTATACACACAATACTCTTCACTGTAGAATATTCTGAGATGGACATTGAAATTTTTTATCTCGTTGGTAATTTCCAGCCTATGCAATCTGGGATAGATGAGTTGTAGCCGGTTAGTAACGTTTTTAAGCCCGATATTATTCCTGCCGGCTTCATCTACGATTGGTAACTTCGAATTGAATCATTGTATCTGAAATCAGCAAACCAATATAAATGGTCGTTTCTTCGTGCGAACTGACGCCATATTTAAAGGCATTTTCGACAAAGGGAAACAGAAGCAGCGGAGCAATTTGCCTTGAAAGAAGAATCCCCAACAATGACGAACCTGACACTTGTTTTCTCAGAAATCCGCATCTTCTGCACTGAATCAGAAGTTGAAACAACCTAGTTATCGGGGATTTTCTTTTTGCTCAATTCATCTATCTTTTGTTTTAATTCTTCAAAAAGGGCATAAACTGCCGAAGAATCCATTTTGCCGTTGCTGGTGGCAGTGATTTAAACGGACTACAATCTGTGCTTGTACTGGTTGTCTTTCTTCTTTTTCCTCCTTCTAGCTTGCTCTCTCAAAAAATCAACCTCGTCTTCGTCGTAACGGTGCGAGGATTTCAATAAATCGAAAAGCCCACCCACTGCTGAAGCCGCGTTTTCAAGCCCAGCAGCAAGATCCATAGTGTTGTCTTGCCGATTGAATAGATCGGCGTGATTTGATTCTGAATAATGCTGCCCTTCATTTTGGTGTAACTTTTCATTCAGGTACAACTGGTAACTGATTTTGGAAAAACTGCAGGTCCGGTCAATTTTGGAACCATTAAACTCATATCCATTCTTTTCAAACCGGACACCCTGGATTTTGTCTGTATTCCCGTTTTTTCGGAATTCAATCGTAATACCTGACTGGAGTAATTCCGATTTTAGTTCTTTCCAGTTCTTGCAATTTGGAATAGCCGATTTCAGGGCATTATAGATTTCGTACTTGGTTTTATCCGGCTCTTTTAACCGGTGTTCTTTTACATTCTCCTTGCCGGAAGCAATATACAAACCGTACTTCTTTGTTAGCTCCATGCAAACTCTGGTGTTTCTTTGCCTTTCATTCTGATCCGAAATCCGCTTCCCGTTATTGTCGATTCGGTTGATTACGATATGGACGTGCGGATGGTCGGTGTCTTGATGGCGGACAATGATGTACTGAGTATCCCGGTATCCCATTTTTTCCATGTATTCCTGAGCCATACCAACCATAAACTGATCCGTCAGCCTGTGTTTATCCTGAACCGAAAAGTCCAGCGAAATATGCGCAACCGGTTTGGCTATTTTCGGATTTAGCTTTTGCTGGGCGACGAAACTTTTGACAATCGATTCCTTGTCTTTTATCCTGACCCCTTCAGAATACAGTAAGCTGGCCTTTTCTTTATCCAGGACATAACCGATCACTCCCCGGAAACCTTGTCCCTGTACAATCTTAGCAATCATCTTCAATCTTGCTGATTACATTATCCAGTCTCTCGTTCATATATAGACAGTGCTTGTGTACACCAGCATACCCGGCGGCATTGGCTTTGTGGGCAATCTGGTTGATGTTGTTGGCCATTCCGCTCAGTTGACGGATGTGGTTCATCAGCTCAGGGGTTATACGCTGTTTAACGATACTGACCTGAATACACTGGCGGATATATTCACTCTGGTTAATGCCAGCTTCATGAGCTTTGGTTTTGAGAGACCCGTACTCATCCATCGCCATTTTGATCGTTATTTTATGTCCTTTCTTTTCGGCAGGTCCTTTGATTGGCCGCCCTCCGGTATTCCTGTTTTTAATTGTTTTCATGCTTTGTACATTTAGGTGTTCAGATTAGACCGGCGGGATGTTTTTGGCCTCGCAGAGCAAGGAATCGGTCTGACCGATTCACAAACTTGCTCCCCACTCCGACGGAATAGTTCTGCATGAATAAAGCTAATAATGAATAAATTACCTGATCTTATGCAGAAATATCTGGTTCTATTCATTCCTGTTCATTTTTATTTATTCCTATTCAGAATTTTGCGGAATTGGTTATTCGGCCAACCGCAGATGAGTTACATCTCAGTGATGTTATCCACAGAAGAAGGCATGGCTCCGGGATCAGAAAAAGTTGAACCAGGACTAACGCTTTTCTGCTTGTTTTTAAGTCCGGGTTGAAGTTCATCTGTTTTACCTTTGCCCTTACCTTTCTTTTTCTCCCGTCTTGCTGCTGAATAAAGGCTTGTAAGGTTTATCTTATCTTTATCAATATCCAGTTCCTGGCTTAACCAGTCCCGGAAAAGGCTGCAACCCATTTTATTTACTTGGTCAGAATAGTGATGGGCGATCAGGGAATAAATCCCTGCCTTGTTTTCCAGTAGTTTCTGCTTTATAAATTCTTTCATTTGATCGGGTATTTCGGGTATTTAGATTTATTCAGGGATGGGATTTTTCCTTAGATATTCTTTCATGGCCTTAGTCTCCCTGTTTTCAATGTTGGTTTGATAAAAGTTTTCATACCACCGGAGTTTGGCAGAATCGATTGTTTGCTGGTTCTGATTGCTTAGATTGATCATGTAAAATATGGCTACGAAACAGATGGTCATTAATAGAGGCAAACCAAACCGACCAAGACCATAAGAAAAAGCCTGCCAGCGCGGATGTTCACGATCCAGTGCCAAGGTTCTTTGCGAAGCTTCTATTTTGTCAATGGCTTTGTTCAACGTTGTGTTTTGCAAAACGAAGTGCTGTTCCTGCTCTTTTTTCAAGATATATAACATGGCCAATGCAGTCTCGTCGAACCGGTAATCGTATTTCAGAAAGTACTCGGCTTGCATTCGTTGAAAATCAATTTTCACATGCTCCATCACGGTAATTTCTGAAGTTCTTTTTGAATCTTGATTTTCTCAATAAACACATAAGCATTCATTCCCTTTCCTTCAGAAATGTATCTCAGGATATTTTTATGAGGGGCAGCATCGGTATCAAAATCGCCAAAATAGCAGACTCCGTGAATGTTGTCTGAATTGGCCTTGGCATAGCTTTCCATTTCATCAATCAGTGATTTGTAATTCTGAAATGAAAACTCGTTGATAAAAATGATTATCCTGAAATTCTGTTGATTCAAATGAGCAATGTTATCCAGGTAACTGGTGCAGGGAAGATAAGAACTGCCTCCAGCTATGACAATGTTGAAAACGAATTCAACATCCAGTTCATCGGCAATTTGTTTAAACTCTTCGATGGTGTAATCCTTTGAAAACAGTGAAGTAAACTGCTCGCTTTCGGGTGCGCCAAAATCAAGAAAGTATTCTTCATAAGGTTTTTGCGCGAGGATCTGCAGGTTCTCGAACAGTCGCTGCCGGTCGATTTTACCTCTTTCATCCAGTAAATTCATTTTTGCAAAGCGGGCAGGAGTCCGGCCCTGCAAGAATTTTAGTTGCTGCGTACTTGATTTGACTGAGCTGTCAAAATCAATAAAATAGGTCAGTGGATTGTCTTCATTTTTTAGGGCCAGTAAATAGGCGAGCATCGATTTGCCGCTACCGCCTTTGCTTTGTAGAATAAAATTCATTTTTTTCATGCGAATATTTTTAAAATTGAATGTGTTTTGATTGATTAAAAGAAACTTGCAGTTCAAAAAAGTAAAACCGATGATTACCTGCCAGATTAAGTTTTACCGTTTCAATCCAGGTCGTTTCAGTTTTTGAGTTTGTCTCATCTGTGGTTTAAGCTTACGGCACAGGTATTCGTTCAAATCTTTGTACCCCGAATAGCAATAGGATAGGTCATTGATAGTATTGCAGGCTGACTGCAATTCCTGAATAGCCCTTTTCCCTGTCTGGTCATTATCAAAAAAAGTGAAGATCCCTTTGTAAGCTGCGAGCGTACTTTTTACTTTTCCAAGATTCGAGAGTGAATTGAGAACAATCACATCTATGGGAGCATTTTGCTGCTTTTGTATGGTTAGAAAGCTGAGGTAATCCATGAACCCCTCAAAGAACAAGCAATGGTTCTTATTTGGCTTTATCGATGTAATGTCTTTCGAAGTACAACCCTTAAAGTATTTGCTTCGCAGCTCATAGCCTCCTTTATCATTCTGGAAGCCGACAGCGTAATAAGCCTTGTCATTAACCGAATAATGAACTTCGCAGCAATGAATCCGGGCAATGGATAGATTGATCTGGCGCTCATTCAGATATTCTATTAATGCAGGGTTGCTGATCGTTTGGACCTTCAGGATGGTTATCGACGGTTCCGGAGATTTCACGGTCGAATCTGTTTTTTCCCGGTGAAAAGAAAAATTACCTGATGGCGCATTGTTGCGCTGGTATGTACTCGCGTCTCCATTGTTATACTTTCGTTCCAACATAGCTATGGCTTCATGCAGGGAACAATGGTCCATTTTCATGACCAGGTCGATCAATGTTCCGCCTTCACTGGTCCCGTAATCTATCCACAGATTTTTTGAATAATCTACTTTCATACTTGCGTCCAGGTCCTCCCGGAACGGTGAATGATACATCCCGTAATGGGAATGATCTTTTGCCGGGTAGATTCCCAAACCGGCCAGGTATTCCCGGATACTGATTTGTTTTATTTCGTACAGTGCCATAATCGCCAAATTTTCGCTGTTTTCCTTTTCCTTTCATCGAGGATGTCTTTTACGTCTGGCGCTCCGTGCTATTGTCAAACTGATCTTACCTGAATCGTGTTTGGGTTTGGTCTGGCTCTCCGCCCACAGCAGTATTTCTTTTCTGGAAAAGACCAGTTTATTCCCGTACGTTTTACAGGGAATATCTCCCGCAGAAGTTAGTTTGTAAATCTTGGCTTTGGAGGTTGGATAACCGTGTTCTTTCAACAGCTCCAGGGCATCGGTCAGCGTGATGGTATCGATCTGTGACGAATTGGAGGATGGTTTGGGAAAGGCGCCGGAAATTGCTTCGCTTACAATTGCCCGCAGTTCATCGGGTGTGGTCAGAATAATGTTTGACATGGCTTTCAATTTTAGTTTTACACTTGGTACTGATTAAATTCAGATG
>JAJZSZ010000140.1 GCA_021849365.1 Bacteroidota bacterium
ATTTAGGCATGGCTACCGCAAACTCGCTGGTCGCTTTGATGTCGGGTGCAAGCTCGGTTAGTGCAACCATCAACGGTTTGGGCGAACGCGCCGGAAACGCCTTTCTGGAAGAGTTGGTAGCCGCGTTGAAAGTATCTTCAGGAATAAATACAGGGATTCACCTGCCCGAATTGCAAAAGCTTTGCTGGTATGTTTCCGAAGTTTCTTACAGGCAAACGCCCGTTTCGAAACCAATTACCGGGGCCAATGTTTGCAGGCACGAGTCGGGCATTCATTGCCGCAGTTTGTTGCACAACGAATTATCGTACCAACCTTTCAGGGCTGAGGAAATTGGTCGGCAAACCGAAATGGTGATCGGGAAACATTCAGGAAAAGCAATCATTGACGACTTTTTCAGGAAAAGGAAGATAGAACTCAGCGAGGCGGAATCTCAACTGCTAACGGCTAAAGTAAAGCAGCTTTCGATGAGAAAAAAACGGGAACTGAGTGAAGTAGAATTGATTTCGCTGGCCGAATCAGTAAAAACAAAATAAGGAGGATGCAAAATGGAAGAATGGGAAAAATATTTTGACGAAGGACTGGCGTATTGTAAAGCTGCAGTAGGAGCAAAAGATAAAGGTAAACTGGGCAATACAGTCATTTATAACACAGTGGGATTAGCCCTTGAGAGTTTTCTGATGTCGGTTTTGTCACAAAAAAACATTTATCCTGAGCATTCGAGTATTGGCACCATGCTGCGTGCCATTAAAAAGTTTGCACCGGTTCCTGAAGAGTTTTTTGTTGAATCGCGATTCATGAATTCATTCATGAACTTTTGCGCGCTCGAAGTAGTCGATGAACGCATTCCGACCAATGAAGAAATTGAACGGATGGTTAAATTCGTGATCGACTTGAAAATCTGGGCGGAAAAGAATCTGTATTCGGAAGCAAAAATCATCTTAGAAAAATGATCCGAAATGTATATGATATGAAATCAGTAATCATTTTTATAGCATTTTTATTTACCCTTTCGGCGCAGGCACAAACCGTAAAAGTGGCGGCGGCATCCGACATGAAATACCTTATGCCCGAATTGGTAGCGGGTTATAAAACCAAATATCCGAGTGCAGCGATCGACGTCAGCTTTGGTTCGTCAGGACTTTTCTATCAGCAGATTTCCAATGGTGCAGCATACGACATCTATTTTTCGGCCGACATTTCCTATCCAGAGAAATTGAAAGACTTTGGGTTTGTAAACGGGAACGTTACGACTTACGCATTCGGTTCATTGGTATTATATAGTGCGTCAATTGACGTAAGCAAGGGCATCGATGTACTAAAAGACGATGCAGTTAAAAAGATTGCCATTGCAAATCCGCAACATGCACCCTATGGCAAAAGAGCAGTAGAATGCCTGAAGTATTATAAAATATATGATTTGGTAAAAAGCAAACTGGTACTCGGCGACAACATCACACAAACTGCTCAATACACCGTTACCGGAAATGCCGATGTTGGGATTATTGCCCTGGCTTTGGTGTTGGCGCCCGAGATGAAAAGCAAAGGAGGTTATATAATTTTGGATGCCAAAACATATAATCCGGTTGAACAAGGGTGTGTGTTAATTAGAAGCAGGCAGGAAAATCCCGAAGCTTCCAGGTTTTTGAAATTCGTATTGAGCCATGAATGTAAGCCTCTTTTCGAAAAATATGGTTTTATTGTACCTTAACTATGAATAAATTACCCGGGACAATAACCACCATTCAGCAATCAGGTGCCATTTTGCTGGTCGATGCCGATGTAAACGGACAGGTTTTTTCGGCTTTACTGATCGAATCGACCTCCCGACCCGAATGGCTGCAGATTGGAAATACCGTCGACCTGGTATTTAAAGAAACTGAAGTTTCGCTGGCAAAAAATCTTTCAGGGCAAATTAGTTTACGCAATAGGATGCCTAGTGTGATTCTGAAAATTGAAAAGGGAGAGCTGTTAAGCCAGGTATTCCTGAAACTAATGTCATCATTGTATCAATTCATAATCAGATAATTAAGGTCATCGCTTTCGATAGTGATTTGGAAACCCTCAAATTTGGAGATCAAGTAATGGTTTACTCAAAAGCTTTTAACCCGATTATCAATAAATTGGAATAAGTGATATGATGTTGTAAAACAGAATCTTACGACCAAATTCAACTTGGTCGAGCAAGGTATTGAAAAGCAGGTCTTAATACGGAGAGCGCTGGATTTTTTGGAGCTGAATTTCTTCAGTAGAATAAAAATTAATCTCTTTTTCCTGATGCAATTATATCATCTAAGGTCTAGTAAAATTTCTGAAGTCGCGTTTGACATTCAATACAAAACCTAAAGTAAAAAAGCAGTGTGCAAATTGTGTGCAAATAAAGAAAGAAGCAGTTACAAAATATTTTCGTAACTGCTTCTTTTTCAATTCGTGGGCCCAACTGGGCTTGAACCAGTGACTCCCTGATTATGAGTCAGGTGCTCTAACCAACTGAGCTATGGGCCCTGAAAATATCCTTGTTTGGTTTTTTCGGAGTGCAAGTTTACAGAATTCAACCGTATTTAGCAAACAAAATAGTTAAATTTCGTGGTTATGCTGTCGTGGCTTCCTGAGTTTCGCTTTCCGATTTTGCAGTATTATTTTCGTCAGAGTTGTGTACAGAAGTATCTACTTCATTACCTTTCTTATCCAGGCTGTTGAACTGCTTGCGGTAAAAGAGAATTATAGAGAAAATACCGATCGAGATTGCTGAATCAGCAACATTGAATACTGGTCTGAAAAATTCGAAGTCAGTCCCGCCAACAACTGGGACCCAGCTTGGAAAAACACCCGAGAAAAGTGGAAAATAAAACATATCGACTACGCGGCCATGTAAAAAAGTAGCATATCCACCACCTTCAGGGAATAAGGTTGCAACTTGTCCATAGCTGTCGTTAAAGATCAGGCCATAAAATGCGCTGTCGATAATATTGCCGATTGCTCCAGCAAAAATGAGCGCTACGCAGGCGATAAAACCCATTGGCAAATCTTTTTTGACCAATTTCAGAATATACCATCCGATTCCAAATACGGCAGCAATACGGAATAAACTAAGGAAGATTTTTCCATAATCGCCACCAAACTCAAAGCCAAAAGCCATCCCGTTGTTTTCAACAAAATGGATTCTGAACCAGCTTCCTATCACCGAAAATTCTTCACCCATAGTCATATGTGTCTTGATCCAAATCTTCAGAACCTGATCTACCAACAGGACCAAAATCACAATGAGAATCGATTTTTGTAATTTAGACATCTTTATTAGTTATAAAAAAATGATTGGAAGTATTTCTCTTCCAATCATTTAGTTCTATATTTTCAATAAGAATTATTTTTGACTGTTTTTTGCATCAATGCTAAGCGTTGCATGAGGCACTGCACGCAGTCTTTCTTTCGAAATCAATTTGCCAGTTTCGCGACAAATGCCATAGGTCTTGTTTTCGATACGGACCAAGGCAGCCTGCAAATATTGGATAAATTTCTGCTGACGTTGAGCTAACTTACCAGCTTCTTCTTTCGATAAGGTTGCAGCACCTTCTTCCAAAACCTTAAAGGTTGGCGAAGTGTCCTGAGTATCGTTTCCGTCGCTCTGGGTTATGGAGCTTTTATACATTTCAAAGTCCTTCTGGGCTTTCTCGAGTTTTTCAAGAATTATCGCTTTAAATTCCAGCAACTCCTCATCCGAATATCTGGTCTTTTCACTCATAACTTTAAGCTTTAGTTCTATTTCTGATTTGGGTTTTTGTTTGCCTCAGACCTTAAAAGTATAAAAATATTTCGATTCATAATACGTCTTTAAGCATTCTGAGCACATTCCAAAATTATGAATTACGGATTACCTGAATCCGTGCTTCAACATCTGCATCAATCTCGACCAAACTCGAATTTGCTTCATCCAGATTGTCAACCATAACTAATTCAGAAGCAAGCGTTTGGTTGCTGATGTATTCTGAAAAGTTCGTAACGGCCTGATTGTAGAAATCGTGCTTCTGAATCTTCAGGATGATGCGGTCGGTCACTTCAAAATCGCTGTCCTTGCGGATGTTCTGGATTTTGTTGATGAACTCGCGGGCAATACCTTCCTGTTTCAGTTCTTCGGTAAGATTGATGTCGAGTGCGATGGTCAGGCCACCTTCTGAGGCAACCAACCATCCGGGAATATCTTCTGTCTGTATTTCAACATCTTCCAGTCCGATCTGAATTTCCTGTCCTTCAATGTTCAGCGGATAGTTTCCCGATTTTTCGAGCTGGCCAATGTTGTGCTGGCTAAATGCGGCAATTTCTCCTGAAATCTGTTTCATCAGTTTGCCGTATTTTGGGCCGAGGGTTTTAAAGTTTGCTTTTATCTTTTTCTTGATAATTCCTTCTGAATCAGTGATGTATTCAACTTCCTTCACGTTTACTTCTGAAAGGATGATGTTCTTCACCGCTTCGAAATGCGCTTTGAATTCAGGATTTAAAATTGGCACCATGATTTTTGCCAGCGGCTGACGAACTTTCAGCTTTTCCTTACGGCGAAGCGCCAAAATCATCGACGAAGCCTTTTGTGCCAGATCCATTTTTTGTTCCAGGTCGGTGTTGATCAACGACTCGTCGCACAATGGGAATTCAGCCAAATGCACACTCTGATCAGTTTCTTTGCCGGTGATTTTATTCAAGTCGGTATAGAGCAAATCGGCGTAGAACGGAGCGATGGGCGCCATTAGTTTGGCGATCGTTTTCAAACAAGTGTACAAAGTCTGGTAAGCCGAAATTTTGTCTTTGTCGTACGATCCGCCCCAGTAGCGTTTACGGCTCAGGCGAACGAACCAGTTGCTCAGGTTTTCGGATACAAACTCTGAAATGGCGCGTCCGGCGCGGGTTGGCTCGTAGCTTTCGTAGCTTTCGCCCACTTCTTTCACCAGCGAGTTGAGCAGCGAAATAATCCACTGATCAATTTCCGGGCGTTCACTTACCGGTATTTCTTCTTCGGAATAGGTGAAGCCGTCGATGTTGGCATACATCGCGAAGAAGTTATAGGTATTGTATAATGTTCCGAAGAATTTGCGTTTTACCTCGTCAACACCGGCCATGTCGAATTTCAGGTTGTCCCACGGTTGCGAGTTGGTGAGCATGTACCAGCGCAATGGGTCGGAACCATTGTCTTCGATGGCGGCAAATGGCTCGATGGCGTTGCCCAAACGTTTCGACATTTTGTTGCCGTTTTTGTCGAGCACCAAACCGTTCGAAATGATGTTTTTAAACGACACCGATTCATCGATCATCGTTGCAATGGCATGCAGCGTGAAAAACCAGCCGCGGGTTTGGTCAACCCCTTCTGCAATGAAATCGGCAGGGAAAACCTCGTTGAATTTTTCCTTGTATTCGAACGGATAGTGGCGCTGCGCGTAAGGCATGGCGCCCGAATCGAACCAAACGTCGATCAGGTCGGGCTCGCGGAACATTTTCTTTCCTGAAGCCGAAACCAACACGATGTCGTCAACAAACGGACGGTGAAGGTCGATTTTGTCGTAGTTTTCTTTCGAATTGTTGCCCACTTCAAAGCTTTCGAAAATGTTCTTTTCCATCACTCCGGCAGCAACTGCGGCTTTAATTTCGGCCATCAGTTCTTCGGTTGAACCAATACATTTGGCTTCCGAGCCATCTTCTGTCCGCCAGATTGGGAGCGGAGTTCCCCAGAAGCGTGAGCGGCTCAGGTTCCAGTCAACCAGATTTTCGAGCCAATTGCCAAAACGTCCGGTTCCGGTTGAGGCTGGTTTCCAGTTGATGGTATTGTTGAGCTCAATCATTTTATCTTTTACCGCAGTGGTGCGGATGAACCACGAATCCAAAGGATAATACAGGATTGGTTTGTCGGTTCTCCAGCAATGCGGATAGTTGTGCACGTGTTTTTCAACCTTGAAGGCTTTGTTCTCTTTTTTCAGCATCACGCAGATGTCGATGTCGAGCGTGGCATCTTCTTCGGTGAGCGTATCGTCGTAAGCGTTTTTCACGAAACGACCAGCATATTCCGAATACGCTTCAACATTCACATATTCGGCCACAAATTCAGGCGACATATTTTCAACCAAAAACATACGTCCGTTGCGGTCAACCAGCGGCTGACGTTTGCCTTCGCGGTCGTCGACAATTAATGGCGAAATGCCGCTTTGTTTGGCGACACGGTCGTCATCAGCACCAAAAGTTGGCGCAATGTGCACGATACCGGTACCGTCTTCCGTAGTAACAAAGTCACCGGTAATCACACGGAAAGCATCTCCTTTCGGCTTCACCCAGTTGATGAGTTGCTCGTATTTCACGCCTTCCAGTTCGGTTCCGACGTATTCGGCCAGCACTTTGTACGGGATTTTCTTGTCGCCAACCTGATAATCTTCCAACGCAAGTTCAGCATTCTTCGGATCGAAATGCGTTGCCAACAGGTTTTTGGCCAGAATTAAAGTTACAGGAGCTCCGGTATATGGATTAAAACTGCGAACTTTTACGTAGGTGATCTTCGGACCAACGCAAAGTGCGGTGTTCGATGGCAAGGTCCATGGAGTGGTTGTCCAGGCCAGGAAGTACAAATCGGTTTCCACATTTTCGAATAGGAACTCCGATTTCTCGTTCCGGATGGCTTTAAACTGAGCAACAGCGGTGGTATCTTTCACGTCGCGGTAGCAACCAGGCTGGTTCAACTCATGCGAACTCAATCCAGTTCCCGCAGCAGGCGAAAATGGCTGAATGGTGTAGCCTTTATACAGCAAATCTTTGTTGTACAGTTGTTTCAGCAACCACCAGATGGTTTCAATATAACGGTTATCGTAGGTAATGTACGGATCGTCCATATTCACCCAGTAGCCCATACGACGGGTCAGTTCTTCCCATTCGCGGGTATATTTCATCACCTCTTTGCGGCAGGCTGCGTTGTATTCGGCCACCGAAATGGTTTTGCCGATGTCGTCTTTGGTAATTCCGAGTAATTTTTCCACGCCCAGTTCAACCGGAAGCCCGTGCGTGTCCCAGCCGGCTTTGCGGTGAACGCGGAAGCCTTTCATGGTTTTGTAGCGGCAAAAAGTATCTTTAATGGCGCGCGCCATTACGTGATGAATTCCGGGCATCCCGTTGGCCGAAGGTGGTCCTTCGTAAAAAACAAAGGTTTCGTGTCCTTCGCGGGTTGTTATACTCTTATGGAATGTATCATCATCTTCCCATTTTTTTAAAACATCTTTATTGATTTGGGAAAGATCTAATTGCTTGTAAACCTGAAATTTATTGCTCATTTTAATGAGATTTATAGCCTTATTTTTTGAAAGGTACAAATATAGAAAAAAATGGGTTTGGTAATCGATATAAATACCTTGGTGAAAGAATCAGTTGAAATGCAATAAAATATTAATATTCAGTAAGGATTCGGGAATGAAAATAAAAAAGCCAGATAAGGGAATCTGGCTTCATTGTATATCGGGTTTATTCAATATTATTCGATGAATTTGTAGCCAATTCCCTTGAGGGTTTTAATTTGGTCGTTACCAATTTTTTCGCGGAGTTTGCGAATATGTACGTCAATGGTGCGGTCGCCAACAACCACATTGTCGCCCCAAACTGAATAATAGATTTCTTCGCGGGTAAATACTTTCCCGGGTTTTGAAACCAATAAGGACAACAATTCGAATTCTTTGCGAGGCAAAATCATTTCTTCACCATCTTTCATAATCAGGTAACGTTCTTTATCGATAATCAGGTTACCAATGGTTACGGTGTTGGCGCTTTCAATTACCGTAACCGGAGCAGCTCCAACGGTAGAGGTGCGTTTCAGCAAAGCTTTTACTCTGCTAACCAATACTTTTGGTCGGATTGGCTTGGTAATATAATCATCGGCACCAGCCTCAAAACCTGCTATTTGCGAATAGTCTTCACCACGTGCAGTCAGAAATGCAATGATAGTATGTTGCAGCGATGGAATCCTTCTGATTTCTTCGCAGGCAGCAATACCGTCCATCTCAGGCATCATCACATCCAGAATAATCAGGTCAGGAAGTGTTTTTTCGGCCACTTTAATGGCTTCTGCACCATTTTGCGCAGTGTAAACTTTGTATCCTTCTTTTTCCAGGTTGTAGCTGATAAATTCCAGAATATCAACTTCATCATCAACAAGCAAAATTTTTGATTGACTGTCGCTCATAATAGTTTCGATTTTGAATTTAAAAGTAAAGATTACTTTTGGAACAGTTGATATGTTTTGTAAAAAAAAGCTTTAAAAATTAGCAATTTGATTGGCCTTGCTTTTTCTACTCAAGCATAGCCGAATTGCGATTGACCTTTGCTTTTTGCAGTGTGAAAGTGAATGTTGTTCCTTTATCGATTGCACTTTTTACGTTGATGGTTTGGTCGTGTGCTTCGATGATGTGTTTCACAATCGAAAGTCCAAGTCCGGTGCCACCCTGTTCGCGCGAACGCGATTTATCGACGCGGTAAAAGCGCTCAAAAATACGATACTGGTCGGCTTTATCGATTCCAATTCCATTGTCGGTGACTTCGATCAGAACAGTTTCGTGCAGATCGTAAAATCCAACCTTGACGTATCCCTTCTTTTTGCCATATTTTATTCCGTTTCCAACAAGGTTGTTCATCACTTCCATAATTCGTTTCTTATCGGCCTGAACGATAATCGGTTTATCCGTTTTTGTGGCGAACTGAAGCGAAATATTGCGTTCGTTGGCAAGCATCTGGGCAAGTTCAAAAACATCTTCAGTTAGCTTAACCAAATCAAATTCAATGTAGTTCAACTTTAGCTCTCCGGACTCAAGTTTGGTAATTGATTCCAAATCTTCTACAATTGAAATCATACGGTCGATGCTTTTCTCGGTGCGCTGAAGATATAGTTTGTTGATTTTCGGATCATCGATACCGCCTTCCAGCAAGGTTAAAACATAGCCCTGAATATTGAAAATAGGTGTTTTCAATTCGTGCGAAACATTACCAACAAACTCTTTTCGGTATTTCTCAAGGTCTTTTAAGCGGGCAATTTCCTGGGTTTGATTTTTGGCCCATTCTTCTACTTCTTTCTGAACATCAGAAATATTGGTGTTGCTGATTGCTTCCAGAAATTTTCCTTTTTTCCCGGAAATGGGTACTTCTCGAATGGTCTTATAAATAGGCTTAATCTTATCGTTGATGTACCTGTTCAGGATGAAAAGTACCAGGAAAAAAGAAAGTGCGCAAAACAAGACAACGAAAATGAACGAATAAATCGGGCCAAAATCTTTCTTCGATTGAATCAGGAAGAATCCGAAATTGGAAATCAGTAACAAAACCGTGATGTATAGCGACAGGCGTTTTGCAGAGTATGTCTTCATATTCAAGATTGTTTCTTGTTTGCAGATACAAAATTAATTGATTTTGTGAAGCTTGTTGTTTTTTGCCGAAAGTGTACCCTCAGGTTTAACTTTTAGTCAGCAAATGAAGGCTAATTGGTTGACAGAAATAAAAAAATCCGGACCTTTAATGATCCGGATTTTGTATGCAGAGTTAAATTCCAAAGGCTTTTTTAACCTGATAGACATAGTCGAGCTTTTCCCAGGTGAAGAGTTCAACTTCAACTTCAATCTTACCATTGTAAGGCGATTCAAAAACTTTGGAAACAGTCTGCGGCGTGCGGCCCATATGTCCATATGCAGCTGTTTCGCGGTAAATCGGGTTGCGCAGTTTCAGGCGTTGTTCGATGGCTGCCGGGCGAAGGTCGAATATTTCCTGAATTTTTTCGGCGATGAAAGAATCGGAGTGTCCATTGAGGGCGCTTCCTTTGGTTTCAACATAAACGCCAACAGGTTTTGCTACACCAATGGCATACGACAACTGAACCAGCATTTCTTTGGCAACACCGGCGGCAACCATGTTTTTGGCGATGTGACGTGCTGCATAAGCGGCCGAGCGGTCAACTTTCGACGGGTCTTTTCCTGAGAATGCGCCACCACCATGAGCACCACGGCCTCCGTAAGTATCAACAATAATCTTGCGGCCAGTTAAGCCGGTATCGCCGTGAGGTCCACCAATCACAAATTTCCCGGTTGGGTTAACATGATAGATTATTGCATCGTTGAATAATGCCTGAACTCGTTCAGGTAACTGAGCTTTTACACGTGGAATCAGGATTTCGATCACATCTTTCCTGATTTTGGCTAACATCGGTTCATCGGCATCAAATTCGTCATGCTGAGTTGATACAACAATTGTGTGAATTCTTTTTGGAGTGTGATCATCGTTGTACTCGATAGTTACCTGCGATTTTGAATCCGGACGCAGATAGGTCATCAACTTTCCTTCGCGCCGGATCACAGCCAGTTCAACTAAAATGCGGTGTGACAAATCGAGTGGGAGAGGCATGTAATTGTCGGTTTCGTTGGTGGCGTAACCAAACATCATT
>JAJZSZ010000141.1 GCA_021849365.1 Bacteroidota bacterium
TGTGTGAATTTTGCTGTATTATCCAATGTACCAGCTCTTCAGTTTCGGGTCGTGGAATCAAAACTCCGGGCCTACAAAGAAACGGGAGGCCATAAAATTCAGTTGATCCGAGGATGTATTGTATGGGTTCATGATTTTTAAGATGATGGACAATTCGTTCAATTTCAGATCGCTCGGTATCGCTTAATGACTCATCCGAAGCTAGTAAGACTTGAGTTCGAGAATAACCTTTTAATTTTTCAAAAATCAGAAAAATAAGGCTTTCAATCTCACCCTTTGGGAATATTCCATCCAATTCTTTTCGGATATATGCGATACCTGCCTTCATTTATTGCTATTTTTGGCAAAGTTAATTTTTTAACCGATGAGTACTCCTTCAATCTTTATGCAGCGTTGTCTTGAACTGGCGCTTCTTGGCATGGGCGATGTAGCTCCCAATCCGATGGTTGGCTGCGTTATAGTTTATGAAGGTAAAATTATTGGCGAAGGGTATCACGAAAAATACGGACAGGCACATGCTGAGGTGAATGCTGTTCGTTCGGTTAAAAATCCGGAATTGCTTAGTAAGTCAACCCTTTACGTATCGCTTGAGCCTTGTGCTCACTTCGGGAAAACTCCGCCTTGCTCCGATCTGATTATTGAAAGTCGCATTCCTCGTGTTGTAATCGGAACTGTTGATCCATTTGCTAAAGTCTCCGGGAAAGGCATCGAAAAAATGCGTGCCGCAGGTATTGAGGTTGAAGTAGGCCTTCTGGAGAACGAATGCCGGGAACTAAACAGACGATTTTTTACTTTCCACGAGAAAAAGCGTCCCTATATTCTGCTGAAATGGGCTCAAACACTCGATGGCTTTATTGATACTGACCGCAGCGAAACACAACATCCAACCTGGATAACCAATGCATTATCAAAACGACTGGTTCACCGGCAACGCTCGGAGGAGTCGGCCATATTAATCGGGACAAATACTGCACAATACGACAATCCGGCACTGACTGTGCGCGAATGGATGGGCAATCAACCCATTAGAATGTTAATTGACCGAACCAGGCGACTCAACTCAAACCTGACTATTTTTGATCAGAAATCACCAACCTGGGTATTCACTGATGTGGAATGTGAGGATACCGAAAATGTAAAGTTCATTACACTTGATTTCAAACAGGATATTCTTCCCCAAATGCTTGCTGAATTGTACAAGAGAGATATTTTGTCGGTAGTTGTTGAAGGTGGAAGTATTCTGCTAGATAGTTTTCTCAGCCACGAATTGTGGGATGAAGCCTTTGTGTACACCGGAAATCAGTTTTTTGGGAAAGGTGTTGCTGCTCCTCATATTTCAGGCGAAGTTGTTGCCTTTGAACAATTGGATGAATGTAAGCTTCATGTTTTGAGGAGAGTAACTGAAAGCAGAAACTAGATCCCGGCGAGAGTTAAATTCTTATTTTCTGTTCAGCCCGTTTTCGTTTGTTTTTATGTCGTTTTTTGATGAAATTTAGTCGCAGGAAAACAATTCTCAAACAAACGCATGGATATTTTAATTAACATATGGAAATCGACGCCCAGCCTGGTTTCTATCCTTTATTTGATTACCGTTGTTTTTGTTGCTTTCCTTATTATTCTCGAGAACCGAAATCCTGAAAAAACCATTAGCTGGATTCTGGTTTTGATTTTGCTTCCGTTTATTGGTATTGTTATTTATCTCTTTTTTGGCCAGGAATACCGGAAAACCAAAATGTACTCGCGCAAAGGGCTGAAAGACTTAGAGAAACTGCGTAACCTGACGATGGAACAACTTGATAATCTTCCGTTACACAGCGTTCAGTTCAGCGATAAACTATATTCGAAAAAGAGGTTGATGAATCTTTTGCTTTCCAATTCGAACGCGATATTGACAAACGACAATGAAGTGCAGATTTTGCGCAACGGAGAAGAAACATTTCCTGAAATTTTCAGGACAATTGAGCAGGCCAGGCATCATATCCATTTGGAGTACTACATTATTGAAGACGATAAAATCGGGAATTATCTTCGGGAGCTACTGATCCGGAAGGCTCAGGAAGGTATTGAGGTACGCCTGATTTTTGACGACGTGGGAAGCTGGGAACTGAAAAAGAAATTCATCCGGTCGATGTCGGATGCTGGTGTTAAAGTCGATTGTTTTATGAAGGTCAGGTTTCCGATGCTGACCTCGAGAGTGAATTATCGCAACCACCGCAAAATATTGGTTGTTGACGGAGAAATTGCATTCGTTGGAGGATTGAATTTTGCCGATCGTTACCTCGATGGTGTTCCGGGGATTGGCCCTTGGCGCGACACGCACCTTAAAGTAATCGGTGGAGGTGCTACAGCCCTGCAAATCATTTTTATGGCCGACTGGTACTTTGTATCGAAAGAGATTCTGAAAGGAGACGAATATTTTCGTCCGTTCGAATCGGGTAATGGCAAACTGGTGCAAATGACTGCCAGCGGGCCCGACTCGGATTGGGAAAGCATTGGACAGGCCTATTTTGCAGCCATAGCATCGGCAACCGAATACGTATATATTTCAACGCCTTATTTGATGCCGACAGCTGATATTGTAACCGCACTAAAAACATCAGCGTTGGGAGGCATTGATGTCCGCATCATTGTTCCGGGTTTGTCTGATGCCATCACGCCCAAATGGGGAACAAATTCGTATATCGAAGAGCTGCTCGAAGCCGGTGTGAAAGTTTATTTCTACCGTGCCGGTTTTACACACAGCAAAGTCATCATTACCGATGGTGTATTCTCGTCCGTTGGAACTGCGAATCTTGATTTCCGTAGCCTTGAAACCAATTTTGAAGTGAATGCCATGATCTATGATGAGCAGATAGCCGGCATTCTGGCATCACAATTTCTGGAAGATCAGGAAAAGAGCGAGCTTATCATTCTGGAAGAGTGGCAAAAACGCCCTCGTATAAATAAGATCAAAGAATCGTTTTCGCGCATTTTAAGTCCGATGCTTTGATACTTCCATCCTCCTAAATTCGTCATTCACAATCTATTTTTAGGGTGTTTTCTCCGGAAACTGTCTCTTTGATGAAAACTAAAAATCAATGAGCTATGAACAGAAAAGAATTTTTCCGGGGAACGCTTGCTCTTGGGGTGTGTACCGGTTGTTTTTTATTACCTACAAGTGCTCTCACAGCTTCAGAGGCCCTTCCTGAAGACGATGAAAAGTATAAAAATCTCCTTCAGGAAAAAGAGTTTATTCAGAATTGGCTGAGCGATTTGCTGGAGTCCATTGATGAAAATCTGGATGAACCATCGAAAGTATTTTTGCTGGCGGGCTGTGGACGGGGCTGTTTCAAGCGCCACAAGTTTAAACAGGATATTGCTGAAAAAGGGAAAGGCGACGTGGATAAGTTGATCGAAGCGTATAAAAATAATTTTGAGGTGTGGAAAGATGGCACCCAGGTGCATGTGCGGTATGGCGAAGTTTCGCAGGGATGTTATTGTCCGGCAGCCAAATACCGGCCTGCAAAACCAAACGATATACATTGCGAATGTACCCGGGCAACTCACCAAACCATTTTCGAAACAGCGTTGGGCCGCCCAATTGATGTGAAAATTCTGGAATCGGTTCGTCGCGGGAACAAAACTTGTCATTTTGTTGCAACAGTTTAATCTGATATCACATAAAACAATGCCCTGCAAACAGCTGTTTACAGGGCATTTTATCTTTATGATGTGCCTGAAATTACAAACTGTCACCAAAATCTTCACGGAATTTAGCAACCAGTTTTTCAACCCAATCGCCAATCGGTTTCAGTTTTCCAACGAAGAAACGGAGTACCGGTGGTTCTTCAACCCATTCCAATCCACCAATCAGGTGACGGTTATCAAATAACCATTGAATCCGGTCTTCGGCATATTTAATTTGAGATAAGGTAAATACTCTTCGCGGAAAAGCCAACCGGAGCAATTCAATATCCGACAGAACATCGTTCCCATTTTCGTCGCGAACACTCGAGATTGTCCCACGCTCCATCCCACGGATTCCGGAAGCAATGTACAATGCAGCTGCCAAAGCTCCTGCCGGGTATTGAGTTTGCGGAACGTGCGGAATAAACATTCCGGCATTTAAGTGACATCCCAAACCTCCAGACGGAGTGATTACCGGAATTCCTTTGCTGTCGAGCGCTTCAACCAGATATTTGATGAAGGAAGGTGAATGGCTGATTACATCAAAATCGAGTGTTTCGTATAGTCCCACGGCCATGGCTTCAATTTCGCGTACACTCATACCCCCGTATGTGAGGAATCCTTCGAAAAGTGGCACCCAGTCACGCATTTTCATATAAATGTCGTGGATATTGGTACAAATTCCGCCACCACGGGTGCAACTTACTTTTCTTCCCGAGAAATAAGAGAAATCAGTATAACTCATCATTTCGTGCAGGATGGCCTTTATCGGTTTATTCTGGTACCCTTCTTCGCGGGTTTTGATGAAATACAGGTTTTCGTTAATCAAACTGGTGTCCATCAGCAACAAAATATTGTGGGCTTTGGCAATGGCCGAAACCTCACGCAGGTTGGCCATCGAGAATGGCTGACCACCAATCAGGTTTGTTCCGGCTTCGAACCGGATATAAGCCACATTTTCGGCTCCCCATTTTTCAATAACCTTCTTCAGCTTATCAATGTCCATATTCCCTTTAAAGGGGAAACTGCTTTTTGTTTTCAGCGCTTCTTCGGTATAAATTTCATCAACCGCGCTGCCCATCATTTCGATGTGCGCTTTGGTTGTTGTGAAATGGTAGTTCATTGGAACAACGGTTCCCGGGCGGCAAAATGTTTTTGCAATAATGTGTTCGGCCGCACGTCCCTGGTGTACCGGGAGGTAATATTTTTGATTGAAAACATCCTGAATGGCTTTTTCGAGCTTGGTGTAACTGGCTGATCCAGCATACGAATCGTCGGCTACACTCATGGCAGCTACCTGGTTGTCGCTCATGGCATTGGTTCCTGAGTCGGTCAGCATATCGAGGTAAACATCCTTGTTTTGTAAAAGGAATGTGTTAAATCCGGCTCCGTAAATCGATTCTTTGCGTTGCTCAACAGGTAGCAGGTTTAGCTTTTGAACCACGCGCACTTTGTGCATTTCGAGAGGAGTAACTTCGCCGCTGTAGAATTTTACAGTTTTTAGTTGTTCAAAATTTTCCATAAGTCAATTTAAAGGGTTGATGTTGGGTTTAAAAAACTAAAGACAAATTAATCCGGACAACAATTTATTACTATGCCTGAGATTAAAATGACATTCAGGTTTTGCGAGTTTACAAATAAATGATTTGTAAACAAAGTGATATTATAAGTTTTAAATTGATGTTTTTAAGTATATTTTGTTTTTGATATGACAAATATCTGAGCGGGTTCTCGAATAATTGATATTTGTCAATTAAGGCAATTGCAAACTTGATTTTCGTTTCAGGTAACAGAATATGGGATCAACCTTTTGCCTGAATTATAAAGCAGGAATGAAGATACTTAGTCGCTTTCTTTGGCCGATTACTTTGTGTACAATAAAATTTTGGTTGTCTGCTCATCTCTTTGTAAATTAGGATAACAATTTTCAAATTTTCCGCTCCATGCTAATTAAAACCTTCGCCAGTGCGGTTCACGGAATCAATGCGACTACCATTACTATCGAAACCGAAATTTCTCAGGGAATTAAATTCTTCATGGTTGGATTACCAGATAGTGCTGTGAAAGAAAGCCAGCAACGGATTGAATCGGCTATGCGACTTAATAATTACAAATGGCCGCATAAAAAGGTCGTTATCAATATGGCCCCGGCCGATATTCGAAAAGAGGGTTCGGCTTACGATTTGCCTTTGGCTATTGGGATCCTTGCAGCAAACGAACAAATTAAAACCGATAAAGTCGCTAACTTTTTGATGGTTGGAGAGTTGTCGCTCGATGGGAACTTGCAGCCAGTAAAAGGAGCCTTACCCATTGCGATAAAAGCCCGCGAAGAAGGTTTTGAAGGGTTTATTTTACCAAAAGAAAATGCACGGGAAGCTGCAGTAGTTGATCGTCTGAAAATATTTGGAGTAGAGAGCCTGAAAGAGGTAATTGACTTTTTTAATGGTGAAATTGAGCTTGAACAAACTATCGTCAATACCCGCGAAGAGTTTTTCTCGAAAGTAAATGAATGCGATGTAGATTTTGCTGACGTTAAAGGTCAGGAGAACGTGAAACGGGCGCTCGAGATTGCAGCGGCAGGTGGACATAACATCATTATGATTGGCCCACCCGGCGCGGGAAAGACGATGCTTGCCAAGCGAATTCCGACTATTCTACCTCCTTTCACTTTGCGCGAAGCTTTGGAAACGACTAAAATACATTCAGTAGTCGGAAAGATTGATAAAGAAACATCGCTAATGACCCAGCGACCATTTCGATCGCCACATCATACTATTTCTGATGTAGCACTTGTTGGCGGAGGTGCCTTCCCTCAGCCGGGGGAAATTAGCCTGGCTCATAACGGCGTTTTGTTTCTCGACGAGCTTCCTGAGTTTAAGCGGCAGGTGCTTGAAGTAATGCGACAACCGTTGGAAGATCGCCTGATAACGATTTCGCGTGCCAAGTTTTCGGTTGAATATCCAGCCTCATTTATGCTGGTCACTTCCATGAATCCTTGTCCCTGTGGCTATTACAACCATCCAACCAAAGAATGTGTTTGTGCCCCGGGCATGGTTGCCAAATACCTTAACAAAATCTCGGGTCCTTTGCTCGACCGGATTGATATTCATCTCGAAGTTGTTCCTGTACCTTTTAAAAAGTTGTCGGAGCAGGCACCAATGGAACCCAGTGCTGCTATAAGGGAGCGTGTAATTCGTGCCCGGGAGATACAATCGCAACGTTTCGAAAAAAGTGAGGATGTATTTTGTAATGCTCAAATGTCGTCGAAAATGATTCGCCAACATGTTAATCTGGATGAACCCAGCAGTACATTACTTAAAAATGCGATGGAAAAACTTGGTTTGTCGGCCCGGGCTTACGATCGTATCTTGAAAGTATCCCGAACTATTGCTGATTTGGAAGGTAGTGAGAAGGTCGAAAGTCATCATCTTTCAGAAGCTATTCAGTATCGTAGCCTGGATCGTGAAAATTGGGGAGGATAACAGAAATATTGACTTCAAAATAGCATTTGCTAAATTTACAAGAAGTTTGCCGACAGATGAATGTGAAGAAAACGCCAGCTATTGTTCAGTAAATTGCTGAATCCGTTGCCAAACGACACAAATCTACGGAACATGTAAATATGTAGGCTTAATTGAGGGATGCGATTGTGAAGGCATTAAGTGATCTTGTGAAAACATAACCACCAAATATTAACAATTAATGGACTTACAGAAAGAATTACTTAAGGTACATACACAGCAGCAAGAACGATTGGTATATTACATTATCGCACTATGTGTCACTTCTATTGGATTTTCCATTTACCAAACAACAGGACATTCTTTAAAATGGATTCAAATACCATTGGCTTTAGCCCTATTATCTTGGGGTTTGAGTATATACTGCGGTCTTCGATTTTTAAATTATTTATTAGAAATAATTTATAATAAAAGTACACAGGATGTAACCAATAAAGGTGAGAATCCAGAAATTGGGACAAATCCACAAGAAATTTTTTTTGAAGTCAAAAGGCTTGAAAAGGCAATAATGAGTGATGCTATAAAATCAAGTATTTTATTTAATAGACAACAAAAGTTATTTTATTTAGGGGTAGCTCTATTTGTTTTTTGGCATTTTCTTGAAATGTATAATTGTAGCCAGATAAATTGATATTGTTTGGCCCCGCAACTATTATTTCCAGTTCAAGCAATTTCGCATCGTTCTGGAGTAGTCTGCTATGAAAGTGGGCATTGCCCCAGATTGGTTGCTTAAATGATAGACTTCCCTTTTCATTAACGTTTCACCTTAAACTAGCCTCCTGGTTGCCAGCCGGGGAATAATTCACTTAGAGGTACGATGTTTTGCTGAATGAATCTCTTTTTTTGATTAAAATCTCTAAGCATTGCAGCAATCTCGTCTGGTTTTATCTCGTCCAGAAGTCTCTGTCTCTGTGATATTCGTGCATCAACGTCGATGAGGGGAAGATAGGGTTTCGATTTCAGGAACACACCCATCGGTTGTACCGGGTCCAGTTCTAATGTGTCAAAATTAGCCTGAACACAAAGAGAGGTGGGGATATTCTCATCTTCGCTGTCAAGATAGAGTACAAAGGCTTCTCCGAAATAAGCGACTGCATCCAAATCTGCAACTTCAATCGAACGATAGCTCTTTTCCATAGTTTTATCGATTATTAAGTTTTGGACAGAATAATATTGCTCTGTTTGTGTAAATAATATACGGATTTCCAGCGGATAGGTTGATTGGATGTAGCATTTGATTAGTGTAGTTTACTCATATAATTTTGACCACACCTTTTGCGATTTTGTTGTTCTGTTATCTGGAAATACGGCTATTTTTGCAAAGTCTAAGCCTAAGGATTACTTAAATTCTACTCTACCAAATAATTACAGTTTATGCCCCGCAACTCCTATTTTCAATTCAAACAATTTCGTATCGTTCAGGAACGGTCGGCCATGAAGGTGGGCATGGACGGTGTGTTGCTGGGTGCCTGGGGTAATGCTTTGGGAGCTGACCGAATTCTGGATATTGGTACCGGCACCGGACTAATCGCACTGATGCTGGCCCAGAAAAATGCTTCGGCGCAAATTGATGCCATCGAAATTGATCGGGATGCCTGCGACGAAGCGGTTTTTAATGTGCAGCAATCGAAATGGAGTGACCGAATCCATGTGCTTTGCCAATCGTTTCAGGAGTTTGCTGCCGAAACCGAGAAGAAGTACGATTTGGTTGTAAGCAATCCACCGTTTTTCAGCAATGGGGTAAAAGCTCCTGACGAAACCCGAGCTCAGGCCCGCCATGCCGATGCGTTGCCGTTGGATGAACTAGTTTTAGGAGCAGCAAATTTGATTCAGGAGGATGGCAGAATTGCAGTAATCTTGCCGGCAGAACAATTTCAGGAAGTTGAAAATCTGGCAAAAATAAGTGGCCTTTTTCTTTCCCGGCTGTGCCGTGTAAAACCAAATCCGGTAAAACCCGATTTCAGGATTTTGGTTGAACTAAGTAAAAAACAATCTACTCTTCAGGAGGAAAACCTGATGATTGAGTTTGAAACACATCACGATTACACTCCCGAATACAAAGAGCTAACTAAAGATTTCTATTTGAAATTCTGAATGTTACACAAGGAAAAGGAAAGGGTGGTAAGTCTTCTCCATCCTGCAGGCAAAGCGCTCAATGATGTCCTCATCCGGTTTTGATTCGATTTCGCGAACGCGCGCAATTTTCTTAACCAGAATCCGCTTGATAAAATTCATTTCATCCAGGTTCAGTTTTCCCCGAAAAATGGCTTCGGTTTTAGCCATCTGGTGCAACTCATCCGGGAAAGCGTTATTGATGGACTCCTGGGCAATTTCCGGTTCGTGCGAACAACAGATAAACAGACCAATTTCTTTATTTCTCAAAACATGCATGTGGGTCATGCAGAAATAGTTAATTCGTTTCTGAATCTTTTCGCTGTGAATTGATCCCCCAATGATAATCCGGTCAAATTCGTCCAGCGGCGGAGAGTTATGAAATCGTAGGTCGATAGTTTCAACTTCGCCCGAAAGTTTTTGCGATAGTTCGTAAACCGCTTTCCCGGTGCAACTATCCGATGAGGTGTAGATAATTATTGTCTTCATGTTTCTGTTCTGTAAGGCTTTCTATCAAATTTACGAAAATTCGACGGTTTTATTGTCTGGCTTTTGTCAGTATTCCAGATTTGTTCAGGAGTTTTTGATTCGGGATTAAACAAAACGGGTTGCCGATGGTTAGTTTCCTCAATGTTATTTTTAAATCAGAATAAAAGACAAATTTATCTGAAATACGAAAATTAATTAACTTTGCACCCAAAATTTACAAACCATGATGAGTTTTATTAAACCTGAAATAAAGATCGACGAGAGTTTCTACAAAGTAGAAGAAATCAGGCAGTTGACCGACGAAACATTCTCGCTGAAATTACCCAAAGCGCGCTTTGCTTTTAAAGCCGGACAGCACATTTCTCTGGGCATAAAAGGCGATTACCAAAGCCGCGAATATTCGATTTACAGCGGGGCCAACGACGACAACCTTGAAGTTTTGGTGAAAGAGGTGGAAAATGGTTATTTCACTCCAAAACTCCGGAAACTGAAAGCCGGCGATTTGGTTGAAGTTCACGGGCCATTTGGCAAATTTGGCATCGAACCAAAAGATGCTGAGAATGGCAAATTCGTGTTCATTGCCAGCGGAACCGGCATCGCGCCTTTCCGCAGCATGGTTCGCACCTATCCTGAC
>JAJZSZ010000142.1 GCA_021849365.1 Bacteroidota bacterium
GAGTTGCCCCGGACAGCCCAGGAACATGTTTCTTCGGCAGGTGTGCGGGCGTCCAGCCAGGCACTGGTCGCAAACTCCACAGTGCACACTGGGGTCGACTGCAACTAAATCGCCAGGTTTAACCCTTGTAACTGCAGGACCGGTTTCAAGCACAAGTCCCGAAAATTCGTGTCCTACCGCAAATGGAAATTCAACAACCTGTGTCCCGATTTTTCCGGCCGAAAAGTAATGAATGTCCGATCCGCAAACGCCAACAGTTTTAACCTGTATTAAAACGTCATTTGCATTTTTCATTTGCGGAACAAGCCTGTCAGTCATCTCAATTTTACGGATTCCGGTTAAAACCAGTGTTTTCATATCAGACTGTTTTAGTGAATAATTGAAGCACCAAATAATGAAAAAAATAGATGGAAAAGATAGACGTTACGAATATTTTTTGAGAAACGTTGCTTTTTTGTTTTCGGTAAAGCACTTTCAGGTCGTTCTGCCATTTATCACATTTTTTCAGACCGTAAATTCTTTACTTTGCTCCAGAATTAAACTTTTGGAATTATGTACGGAAAGATTAAACAAGATCTGACACAGACCCTTCAGGAATTGAAGGAGCAGGGGTTATACAAAACCGAGCGGATCATAACATCATCGCAAAGCTCACAAATAAAAGTTTCGGGCGATAAAACAGTATTGAATTTTTGTGCCAACAATTACCTTGGCTTAGCCAATCATCCTGAGGTAATTAAAGCGGCCCAGGAAACAATGACAGATTGGGGATTTGGCCTGTCGTCGGTCCGATTTATTTGCGGAACACAGCAAATTCATAAAGAGCTTGAGCAAAAAGTGTCGGATTTTCTAGGTACCGAAGACACCATTTTGTATTGTGCTGCTTTTGATGCCAATGGCGGTGTTTTCGAACCGTTGTTGGGCGAGGATAGTATCATTATCTCCGACGAATTGAATCATGCATCTATAATCGATGGAGTGCGCTTATGCAAGGCTCAGCGGGCCCGTTACAAACATGCGGATATGACCGAACTGGAAAATTGCCTGAAAGAAGCTCAAACTTACAAATATCGGATGGTGGTTACTGACGGAGTTTTCTCGATGGACGGAGATTTAGCAAAACTACCTGAAATTGTTGAGTTGTGCGAGAAATACGATGCCCTGGTAATGGTTGATGATTCGCATGCTTCTGGATATATTGGCAAAACAGGCCGTGGTACTGCCGAACATTTTGGACTTTTAGGAAAGATCGATATCATTACAACAACATTCGGGAAAGCTCTTGGTGGTGGTAATGGAGGTTGTACATCGGGTCGGAAAGAAATCATTGAAATGCTTCGCCAGCGTTCGCGTCCATATTTATTTTCAAACACTTTGGCTCCGGCAACTGTTGGTGCAACTTCGAAGGTACTCGATTTGCTGACTGAATCAGCCGAATTACCTGCCCGCACAATGAAAAATGCAAACTATTTCCGCAGCAAAATGGAAGCCGCCGGGTTCGACCTGGTAAAAGGAACAACAGCTATTGTACCAGTTATGATTTACGATGCTCCTTTGGCCGTAAAATTTGCTGATGAGTTGCTAAAAGAAGGCATTTACGTTATTGGGTTTGTTTATCCGGTTGTGCCTAAAGGACGCGCCCGCATTCGGGTTCAGCTATCGGCAGCACACACTACCGAACAAATCGACCAGGCTGTTGAAGCTTTTATTAAGGTTGGAAAATCGCTTGGAATAATCTAATCCGAAAAGGTTATAAAACAGTGAAAGGCTGCCAGGTATTTACCCTGACAGCCTTTTATATATAGTACAATTCTCTCGGACTTAAGCCCTCCTGAATTGCTTGTATTCATACATTCCGGCGAACTATTTTATTTTTTCATGGCTTTCTCTATTCTGACTGCTTTCCGGATGTATGAGGGATATAAGCTTATTTTACCTGGATAACTGCGTATTTCGAAATTCTCCAGAATTCAGCCGGATTTTCAATTTGCAGATAAGCAATTTGTCCGTTTTCTTCAACCAATTTGTATGAGCTGGTTGGGTGTTCTGAGATAACAACTGCCTTCTTTACATTTAAAGGGATTGTTTTTGTTTGGCGAATGTCAACTTCGGTGAAATATTTCGAGTCGAAATTTTCCTGAATTGCTTTGCTACCGCCAACTCCAAGCAATGAACCTTCACGACTTACAATTCCTTCTTCTTTCAGTTTTTTGAAATTTCCAAGGGTGTAATAGGCAGTATTCAGTTTGTTGGTTCTGTCAACAATTACATTTTGTTTGTAGTTGATAGTGTCCGTCTGTTGCTGAATATCTGAATTCAGTTTCTTCACGCGAGTGTCGAATTCAGCAAGACTTGCATTCTGAGTGTCAACAGTTTTTTTCAGTTCAGCAATTTCGGTGTTTTGTTTCTCAATCGTTTCATTCAAAGCCTGAAGTCTTTTTTCATACGACTTTAAATTTAAGCCCGATTTTTTCAGTTTAGCTTCCAGATCAGCAATTTTTTTGCTGCTTTCTTCAAGCATGGTGTTCATCAGCTTTACATCTTCAGCAATCAGCTGTTTTTTGTTTTTTCCACCTTCCGATTGAAGAGTTGCAATCTGGCTTCTTTTTTCCTTAATGAAAGTCATATTGCTTTCAATTTCGGCAAAAGTGTTTTCCATGTCGTTCACCAACGAGTCTTTCATTTGGATCGACTGGTTTAGGCTATTTTTCTCCATGACCAAAGTTTGAATCTGGTCATTTTTCTGGTTCAGTACATAGGCTCCGCCACCAATGACGGCTAACAAGATTAAGCTTGCAACAATGATGATCGTCAACTGCGATTTCTGTGATTCCATAGTTTGTTATTATTTAAAATTGAAATTTCTCTTTGTAAAAATCAGACGGCTATTGTGTATTCTTCCATCCTAACAATCTTAATTACTCGACTCGGCGCTGTCTGATTTTGATACAAGATTGGCAATGCCTGTGCCAAATGTTCATTCAAAATTTAAATTTCTGACATTCAGTGTGTTGGTGGGTTATGAAAAGATAAATTGTTTCTCAAATTGATTAAACCGAGGATAGTAATTGCAAAAATGAGAAAAGAAAAAATAACTATTCTTTGCCGGTTTCTTTGAGCATGCGGTAAATGGTAGCCACACCCAAATCGAGTTTTTCGGCTACCAGTTTTATGTTGTTGTTGTACTTTTCAAGGTATTTTCTTACAATCAGAATGTCGTATTCCCGAAGGCTCATCTCCCTGCTGAATGCGTCTTCAAGTAAATCCTGACCGCGACCCAAAACAATATGGTCGGCGGTAATTTCATCCTGATCAGCCAACGTAACTGCTAACTCAATCACTGATTTTAATTCACGAATATTTCCGGGAAAAGGATACGATAACAACCTGGCAGAGGCTTCGGAAGTCAAGGTTTTGGCGGTCATTCTATTTTCCTGACAAAAGAGGCTGATAAAGTGTTTGGCCAGCACAATTACATCGTTCTCACGTTCGCGCAAAGGAGGTAGTTCAATGGGTAGGCCATACAGCCGGTAATAAAGATCCTGGCGGAAATTGCCTTTTTTAATTTCTTCCTGAAGATCTTTATTGGTTGCAATAATAATACGACAATCAAATTTGATCGGAGTATTGCTTCCTATACGGATAATCTCTTTCTCCTGAAGTGCACGCAATAGTTTGGCCTGAAGTGAGATATCCATTTCTGCAATTTCGTCGAGGAAAAGAGTTCCGCCATTGGCTTCTTCGAATTTACCTATCCGGCGAAACGATGCCCCGGTAAACGAGCCTTTTTCGTGTCCAAAAAGCTCACTCTCGATCAGGTCTTTAGGAATGGCAGCAACATTTACAGGAACAAACGGCTGTTTCGATCGGCTCGAACTATAGTGTATCGCCTTAGCCACCAGTTCTTTGCCTGTTCCGGTTTCTCCGGTTATGGTTACAGTAATGTTGGTACGGATGGCTTTCTCGATCAGTTCATAAACTTTGCGTGTAGCGGCACTGTTGCCAATAATGGTATTTTGGTGGGTGTATTTTTGTTTGACCTCCTGTCTGAGAGTCACAATTTCCTTTTTCAGGTTGCTGCCCTGTCTTATGTTGTTAACTGTATTCAAGAGTCTTTCGCGAATGTCCTTCGATTTGACGATGTAGTCGAAAGCTCCGCTTTGCAACAGGGTAACTACAACTTCAATGTCGTCTTGTTCCGAAATCAGGATAATCTGTACATCATCATTAATTTCTTTGATTTGCTTTAGCACATCCAGTCCTTTCATATCGGGAAGACGATAATCAAGCGTAACAACATCGGGCTCCTGATGTAAGTTAGCGAGGCAATCTTTGCCTGTAGTAAACGACTGAATTTCGTAATCGGGATTGAGCGATAGGGTATGAACCAACAAGCGGTTGTACCATTCATCATCCTCAACTACAAATATTTTGAAAGCTTTTTCGGGCATTTATGGTTTGGTAATTCTAAATTCAAATCGGTAATTGCAAGGTAATAAGTTTTTTTCTGAATCAGAGATATTTATTCTCATTTTGAGAAAAATTTCAAAAAGAAAAAATTAACTCTCGTCAAGTTTATTCTTCAAAAACGAATTGATCGAGTTGACCTCTTTTTCGATGGTCTTTATGAGTTCGTCAATTTCCTCGGAACTGAGGCTTTCAACTGAATTTTCGAGCTTTTTGAGATGACCATAAAGCTCAGTGGCATGCATATGTTTTGATGGTGCCGCAAGCTTATGGGCAATTTCTGCGAGAGCAATCCGATCGGAATTATGAATATTTTGCCTGAATTTGACCATTGCTTCTTCGCTTGAACGAATGAAAATGCGGAGCATTTCGTGCAGGAATGCCTTGTCGCCTCCGGCAATACGCTCCAATTCTTTCATATCAATCAGATTTTCTCCATTAATTTCGACTTCAGCAGCACTCATTTTTTCAGGAATAAGTTTTATAATAGTGCTGACCAGATCCTTTTCTGGGAATGGCTTGGGTAAAAAGGCATGCATTCCGGCCTGGCTTATTTTATGAATATCTTCAGGTTTTGTTGTAGCAGTTAATGCAATGATCCGGGCCGTGGAGTCGTGTTGTAAAATTTGTTGTGCAGCTTCAAATCCATCTAATATAGGCATTCGAATATCCATCAGGATCAGATCGAAAGTAGTTTGGCAGGCCATGTCAACGGCTTCCTGTCCGTTATGGGCTTCGGTGTATGAAACGCCCCAGTTATTCAGGATATTCCGGATAAGGTAGAGGTTGAATTCTTCATCGTCAACAACCAAAAAGTGAAGGTTTGCAAACCAGGAGGGCGCCTGCAGTTGTTCGGGCTGAATACGAATGACATTTTCAGGATTTCCGGGTCGGTAAGGAATCTGTAAAATGAATCGTGTTCCCTGATTAGGAGTGCTTTCAACATTAATTTCTCCATCCTGAAGAAGTACAAGCTTTTTCACTATCGATAGCCCAAGCCCGGCACCACGTTGCTTTTGGGTTAGATCGCTGCCCACTTGCACAAACTCATCAAAAATCAGCTTAAGGTCTTCTTTTGAAATCCCGATACCGGTATCGGCAACTTCGATGTGTAATTTATAAGTTCGGGGCGAAATATCTTCACCAGCAACCGATAAGGTAACCTGTCCCTGTTGAGTGAATTTAATGGCGTTGGTAATCAAATTAATCAGAATTTGCTTCAGTCGGATAGGATCACCTTTAAGTACTAAATTTTTATCAGTATTATTGCTAATAAACAGGTTAATGCCTTTCTTGAGTGCAGTTTCTTTATGGAGAATTTGAATTTCATTCAGAATTTCGTCAGGTAAAAAATCAACTTGTTCAATCTTTAATTTCTGCGATTCAATCTTCGAGAAGTCGAGCGTATCGTTTACCAAAGCAATCAGGTGTTCGGCCGATTTATGAACGACTTTAAGATCGTTTGTTAGTTCAGTAGGCCCAGCTTTTCGAAGCATCTGACCGGTTAATCCATAAATAGCATTTACAGGTGTCCTCATTTCGTGACTTACTGTAGCCACAAACATCTCTTTGGCTTTCGCTAGGCTTTCGGCTTCAGCCTTTGCTTTTTTCAGTACTTGCTGATAAGCCTTGTTTTGCTGTAGGTTGCGGAAAATCAGGATGAGAATCAGAAGCAGGAATATTACTGCAGCAATTGAGAATGCAGCCATCCCCTGGTAAGTTTTGTCGGCCATTTGGTCAACCTCCCGGGTTTTGTTATCCAGATGTTTTTGTTCGCTGGCTTCAAGGCTTGCAATGTGCCGGTTAAGTTCCTGCGTCACCTTAATGTTTTGCTCAAACAATGCAGCTTCACGGCTCTGCAACTGTTTGGTTTGCGTCGATATTTGTTCTTCTATGTCTGCAATCTCTTTTTTGATTATTTCTTTTTCCTTCGATTTATCGATTATTACAGGTTGTTTGGTTGTCGTATCTCTCTTGCCAAATAAGCGTTTGAAGAAGCTTTTCTTCGGTTCGGGCTTAAACCGGATGGTGTCGGGCTGAATGATAGCTGTATCAATTTTGGAATACAGGTTTGAGAATGAGTTGTGCGCGTCTGTTTTGGACCGGTGAAGGGCTCTGATCTTGTCCCAAACTATCAGTTTGCGGTTGGCAAGCAAAGAAATGGAGTCGATGTGCGAAATTTCTTCGGATCCTGGAATGGAATATTCTGACAGCGTTTTTAATTTTCGCTGAATGGAATCACCCAGCTGCCGGTAGGAGCGTGAAAAAGAAGAATTTCCGGTTAGACTGTATAACTTGATGGTATTTTCGACCTCGCTTAAATCAGCAGCAATATCTTTTATAAGGAGCATTTTTAAGTCGGGGCGGGCTTCTTTGTGAATAGTATCAACAATTTTCGAAAGGCTTTGGTAAGCTAGGTAGCCTGAAACAATTACTGCAGCAGCAATGCAGATGGTGAGTAATATAACCTGAATTTGAATTCGCAATGTTTTCATGTCATTCCGGCTTTTGAAGAATCCATGATTTTTTAATGGCACTAATTAAACAGGATAAATTCACTTTAAATTGTTGTCTCGGCCAATTCGTTTTAAAGATAGTTCAATGTTTTGGTTGGGTATATCAAAGTGGTCATAAAAAAAGGTGCCTGAGTTATTCCAGACACCTTTTTGAGCTTGAGAAAATCAATTATTAAAAGATTTTATAACCAATGCCGAAGGCCATGGTAAAAGTATCTTTTGTGTAAGTTTCGTTGTATGTGCCAATTGGTGCAGGTTCTGTAAAGGTTTTAGTATCGGTTTTATAGGTGGTAAGCATCATTCCGGCATCGAGAACCAATCTGTCGTTAATGTTCCACTGAAAACCTAAACCGGTGGTATAAGAGTCGTTGCTAAAACTAAAATCGCTCTGGAATTGTTTGCTGACTCCGGTATTTGTGTTCATATATCCCGCACTTAATGCAAACTTATCTGTCAGCTTATATTCAGCACCTAATGACAGCTCTACAAAATTTTTATCAATAGTACGTTCCTGCAGATAAACATTCTTTCCCCAGTTTACATTTTTGTCGAAGAAAATGGTGCCAGAGCCTGATATTTTAAGTTTATCATTGACCTGATAGCTGGCGCCGCCGGCAAGAATTGCAGGTATGTCGCTGTTTGTTTTTTGTCCGTCAGGGAATAATCCGGTACCATCAACAACCGTTTCGTTGGTCAAGCCAATGATGGTCATGTGTTCGTATTTTAAACCGATATTGAGCTTTTCAAGGTTAATGTTAACACCTATAATCGGAGTTACACCACCCCCTGTTTGCTTTACATCAACATGTTTGTCGGCTAAAGCCGGGGCTTTGGCAGTTAAAGTAGCAGCTGTTCCTGCAAGGTATGCCGAGGATGTTGAATAAGTGGTTTGTGCTGATGCTACTGACATTGCGCTTACCTGGGCCGAAGTTAATCCAAGTTGCAGCAAACCGCCTTCGAGTTGTGCACGTTGGGTGGAAGTAATTAATCCGGCACCCTGCACCTGAGCAAGTGTCATCGATCCGGCACCACCGGCTACAAGCGGTTGCAAGCTTGCTGCTGCACCTGCAGTTACCTGTGCTTTTACCGATGCTGCTGCTGCTGCGCTTGTAAGATAAGTTGTTCCATTTTTGAGGTTCCCTGCTGTCCCTAACTGGATGTTAGTAATGCTTCCGTTATAAGTATTTATAGCCGGGACATAACGGGCCCCGAGATAGACCGATAAAATTTTATTGACTTTATAAGTGGCGCCACCCTGAATTCCCCAGAATACAGAAGAGCCTTCAAACGAAATATCGACATTGTAGTCAGTTACCGGATAGCCGAGAGCACTTAACCCGGATAATGCCGGAACCAGGCCAGCAACCTGTTTCTCAAAAGAAGGCAATCCTCTATCGAATTTTGTAGTTCCGCCTCCTGCATTCACGCCAAATCCGGCAGAGAAAGCCCATTTGTCAGTTTTATATACTGCAAATGCCGATGGAAAAACCGGAGCATTTGTTTCGCCCTTGTATTCTGAATTGTGCAAGAATGGGTATTCACTATTAATGGTACTGGTTTGAAAGATACTTTGGTTATTGAACGCGAAATAGAATCCGTTTGCCATTTGAGTTAAACCGGCGGGATTATAATACACCGCATCAATATCGGTCGAGGCATTTCTGGAGAGCATGCGCACAAATTGTGCACTTTGGTTCGTTTTCGTTAAAATACCACCTGCAAAAGCAGTGGATGTCAACAGCAAAGCACCTGAAATCAACACAGCTAGTCTATTCATACGACGAATTTAAAGGTTAAATCGCGACAAAAATATAAATATTTATGACTTGTAAAAAATAATATATCTGAAAATCAATCGATTATGAATATTTTACCTCTGAACTTTATTGTTCGAATAAAACAAAACCCGATACTACTACCGGGTTTTGTGTACGAAAGTTTAATACGATTAAAAACACTTATCTTCTAATTCGAAATTCAGGGTGCTATTATTTTTTGAATCTATAAATGAATGACCTCGTCGTATGCAGCAGCGGCAGCCTCCATAATCGCTTCACTCATTGTTGGGTGAGGGTGAATTGATTTGATAAGTTCATGCCCGGTAATCTCGAGTTTCTTGGCAACAACGAGTTCTGCGATCATCTCGGTTACGTTGCCGCCAATCATATGGGCACCTAAAAGTTCACCATATTTTGCATCGAATATCAGCTTTACAAAGCCATCTTTTTGTCCTGCAGCACTTGCTTTTCCGCTGGCCGAGTATGGGAATTTACCAACTTTAATGTCGTATCCCTTTTCACGGGCCTTTTGCTCAGTCATTCCAACCGAAGAAATTTCAGGGTTGGTATAAGTACAGCCAGGAATAGTAGAATAATCAATTGGGTGAGGATTTAATCCTGCAATTTTCTCAACACAAAGTATTCCTTCGGCCGAGGCAACATGTGCAAGCGCTGGTCCTGCAATGATATCGCCAATAGCATAAACGGTGTCAACATTGGTTTGGCAGAATTCGTTGACTTTGATTTTCCCTTTTTCGAGTTCAATACCCAAATCTTCCAATCCTATGTTTTCAATGTTTGGAGCAATACCTACAGCAGATAAAACGATTTCGGCATCAATTATTTCTTCGCCTTTCTTTGTTTTTACAGTTACCTTGCACAGCTCGCCCGAAGTGTCAACCGCTTCAACCGAAGCATTGGTCAAGACTTTCATTTTCATTTTTTTAAACGACCGTTCGAGTGTTTTTGAAACTTCTTCGTCTTCATTCGGCACTACATTGGGCATGTATTCAACCAGTGTAACGTCGGTTCCAATGCTTTGATAGAAATAAGCGAATTCGCTGCCAATTGCACCCGAACCAACCACAACCATAGATTTAGGCTGTTTTGGCAGGGTCATGGCTTCGCGGTAACCAATAATTTTTTCGCCATCCTGTTCCAGGTTCGGTAGCTCGCGCGAACGCGCACCAGTTGCTAAAATGATATTTTTTGCCGGATGCAATGCTCTGCTTCCAGTCAAATCGGTCACTTCCACCGTATTTTTGTCGATTAAGCGGCCAATTCCATGAATAACATCAATTTTATTTTTTGTGAAGAGGAACTGGATGCCTTTGCTCATTCCTTCGGCAACGTTTCGGCTACGTTTTACCATTGCTTCAAAATCAGGTTTAACTTCTCCTGAAATTGAAACTCCGTAATCGGCTGCATGTTTGGCATATTCCAATGCCTGTGCACTTTTAAGAAGCGATTTTGTTGGAATACATCCCCAGTTGAGACAAATTCCACCCAGATTCTCTTTTTCAACCACGCCAACGTTTAACCCCAATTGTGCGGCTCTGATTGCTGCAACGTATCCTCCTGGTCCGCTGCCTATTACTATTAAGTCGTAACTCATAAATGATGATCGG
>JAJZSZ010000143.1 GCA_021849365.1 Bacteroidota bacterium
CACCAGCCAGCGAATATCTTTCAGGCCGGTCAGTTCCATGTTTTCGCGCGCCCAGGTAATCACGTTTTTCACCGCGTCAACATGGGTAATATCGGCTCCGGCAGCTTTGGCAGCCAGCGACGCGCCGCCGGTGTAGGCAAAAAGGTTCAGCACCTTGCAGCCGTTTCCAGCCTTTTTTACTTTTTGGCTGATGTATTTCCAGTTTTCGGCCTGCTCCGGAAAAACACCGATGTGGCCAAACGTGGTCAGGCTGAGCTTAAACTGAAGTTTGGTTTGGTCCAGATCGTAGCCGATGGTCCAGCTTTCAGGCATTTTTTTGAAGAAGGTCCAGCCTCCGTTTTCTTCGGTGGCAAAGCGGTAAGCTTTTTTCTGCTTGTCGCGGGTGTAGCGGGCATGGGCGATTTTCTCCCATTCAGCTTCGGGCATCCGTTTGTTCCAGATGGCCTGCGGTTCGGGACGAATCAGCGTATATTTTCCGAAACGTTCCAGCTTTTCAAAGCCACCGCAATCAATCAGTTCGTAGTCTTTCCACCCTTTTGCCTGAAGTAAATTCATGTTTTTGCCTGAAAAATGTTGCTGCAAAGTTAGTTGAAAATTCGGAAGAGTGAGAATTGTTGTGTGTTGCGAGTTTAGGGTTCCGAGATTGTCGTATGAAATCTGGGACTGAATAATGCGACTTTTCCAAATAAGCTTCTAATTTTGATGCTGATTAAAAACAAGCACCGATATGTTTTTTCGCGATCCGATAACCAGCGCTCAAAATCAGCGAATCAAGAATTTTGTCCACCTGCAAAAAGCCCGCGAACGCCGCGAGCAGAATGTTTTTATCGTGGAAGGCGACAAGGAATACAACCGAGCAATTGAATTCGGTTACGAGTTTGCTTCCGTTTTCGCTTGTTTCGACCTGATTTCGGAAGCTTATTTCGAAGCACTTTCTTCAGGAATAAATGCCAATGCCGAGGTTTTTCCGGTGTCGAAAGAAGTATTCGAAAAAATTGCTTACCGCGAAGGAAGTGGTGGCGTGATTGCACTTGCCCGGCCAAAAAGTCATGCTTTGAGCGATCTGAAACTGCCCGAAAAACCCCTGTTATTGGTGCTCGAAGCTGTTGAAAAACCCGGTAATCTGGGAGCTTTATTGCGCACCGCCGATGCTGCCGGAATTGATGCTGTAGTGGTTTGCGATCCGCAAACCGATATTTACAACCCGAATGTGGTGCGATCGAGCATTGGCTGTTTGTTCAGTGTTCCGTTGGCTGTTTGCAACTCGCAGGAAGCCATTTCGTGGATGAAGCAAAAGGGAATCAGCATTTATTGCACCTACCTGAAAGCGGCAGTTCCTTATACCGAAGTTGATTTTACGCGTGCTTCGGCCATTGTGATGGGCACCGAAGCCGACGGGATTACCGATTTGTGGGTCGATTCGGCTGATCGGAATATCATCATCCCGATGCAGGGCAGCGCCGACTCGATGAATGTTTCGACAGCCGCGGCGGTAGTAGTTTTTGAGGCTTGCAGGCAAAGAGGTTTTAAATAACGGTTTCAGGAGATATGGAAGAACCAATTATTAACGATCATAACAAGCAGGAATATCCGCCGATGCACACAGCCGAGCACATACTGAACCAAACGATGGTGCGTATGTTTGGCTGTCCGCGATCGAAATCGAGCCACATTGAGCGGAAAAAGAGCAAATGCGACTATTTGCTTGCCGAAGCGCCGTCGGCCGAAAAGATTCAGGAAATTGAGGCCAAAGTGAACGAAGTGATCAGGCAAGATTTGTCGGTGAGTGTGTCTTTTGCCAAGCGCGATGAAGTGCCCGCCAGCGTTGATCTAAGTAAACTTCCGGAGGACAGCAGCGAAACCCTTCGCCTGGTTTCGGTGGGTGATTACGACTTGTGTGCCTGCGCCGGACAGCACGTTGCCAATACCTCGGAAGTTGGAACTTTCCGCATTATCAGTTCAGATTTTGCCGATGGACGATTGAGAATCCGGTTCAAATTGGAGGCATAAATCAGGATTATTAAAAGCAAAAAAGCTCCTCGGATTGAGGAGCTTTTTGAGATGAGGGAGTTTAGAATTAAACGACGCCTTGTGCGATCATAGCGTCGGCTACTTTTATAAATCCACCGATGTTGGCGCCTTTCACATAATTGATAAAACCATCTTTTTCGGTTCCGTATTTCACGCAGGTTTGGTGAATACTGATCATGATTTGGTGCAACCGTGCGTCAACTTCTTCGCGGGTCCATGGCAAACGCATCGAGTTTTGTGTCATTTCCAATCCTGAAGTTGCAACACCACCGGCATTGGCAGCTTTTCCAGGTCCGTAAAGAATTTTAGCTTTCAGGTAAACTTCAATGGCATCCGGAGTTGATGGCATGTTGGCACCTTCTGAAACTACGAAGCAACCGTTTTTAATCAATTCTTTTGCATCATCTTCGTTTACTTCATTCTGAGTTGCTGATGGGAATGCGCAGTCGCATTTAACGCCCCAAGGAGTTTTTCCAGGAACAAATTCACATCCGAATTTATCGGCATATTCTGAAATACGTCCACGACGGATGTTTTTCAGTTCCATTACCCAGGCCAGTTTTTCGGTGTCGATACCGGCTGGATCGTAGATATAACCTGATGAATCGGAAAGGGTAACGGCTTTTGCACCCAACTGAATCAATTTTTCAACGGTGTACTGGGCTACGTTTCCTGAACCAGAAACTGTACAAACTTTGCCTTTCAGGCTGTCGCCGCGGGTTGCAAGCATTTCCTGAGCAAAATAAACCGAACCGTAACCTGTAGCTTCAGGACGAATCAAACTTCCACCCCATTCAAGAGCTTTACCAGTCAAAACACCAACAAATTCATTCCGGAGTTTCTTGTATTGTCCGAACATGTAACCGATTTCGCGGCCGCCAGTACCAATGTCACCAGCAGGAACGTCGGTGTCAGCACCAATGTGTTTGCTCAATTCGGTCATGAATGCCTGGCAGAAACGCATGATTTCGTTGTCTGATTTTCCTTTTGGATCGAAATCGGAACCACCTTTGGCACCGCCCATTGGCAATGTGGTTAGGCTGTTTTTCAGTACTTGTTCGAAAGCAAGGAACTTCAGGATTCCAAGGTTTACTGTTGGGTGCAAACGCAAACCGCCTTTGTATGGGCCAATAGCGCTGCTCATTTGGATACGGTAACCGCGGTTGATCTGGATTTCGCCGTTGTCGTCAACCCAGGCTACGCGGAACATGATAACACGTTCGGGCTCTGCCATGCGTTCCAAAATTTTCGCTTCTTTATATTTTGGATTTGCGTCGATGAAAGGCATAAGCGATTCAACAACTTCTTTTACTGCCTGATGGAATTCTGATTCTCCGGGGTTTTTGGCAATTACTTTTGCCATGAACTCGTTTACTTTTACGTTTAAAATGTCAGCCATGATGATTTTTATTATGTGAATAATTTTATGGGTTTGTTCTTAGGTTTTTCAAAACTGTGCCTAAATTAATACCCATCAATGTTGCAACAACATCATCATGCTGCATTTACGTGAAACACGTAAGGTAAAACCGGGGGAGTAATTAAGGATTTAAGCTGACAACAATGGCAAGCCCATTTGCTCTGCATCCTAAATCTCAATAATGTTATTTTTTATGGCAAATTTCACCATATCTACAGTGCTCTTCAGGTTGAGTTTCTGCATGATGTGGTTTTTGTGCGATTCAACAGTCCGCACACTGATGAAAAAACGGTCGGCAATTTCCTGGTTGCTGTAGCTTTCGCCCCAAAGTTTCAGGATTTCAATCTGGCGCGAACTCAAACTTTCAAGATTGGCATTCTGGCTCAGGTCGTCAGTTTTCAGGCTCGAAATATAGCGGTTCAGGAGCAGGTGGGTGATCGATTTACTGTAATAATCGTGTCCGTTTCGCAAGGTGTAAATGGCTTCGAGCAGGCTGTTCCGGTCCGAATCTTTCCCGAGAAATCCTTTGGCTCCGGCTTTAATCGTTTTCAGTACAATTTCTTCACTGTCGATCACCGAAATGATCAGGATTTTTAATTTGGGATTGCTGATATTCAATTGAACGATCAGATTAAGGTTTCGCACAGAAATATCGTGCATGTTCAGCAAAAGCACATGCACCTGTATGGCCTTTAGTTTCTCGGCCAGAACATTGCGGTCGTCGCAACTCAAAACAACCCGGAAATCGCTGATACCTGATAAAAGCCCCTGGAGACCTTCCAAAGCAAGCCGGTGTTCATCAAAAATTGCAATATCGATCATAGTTTAAATCATTAAAGCTGATGTTTTATGCCTTCCATCCATGAATATAGTGAACGGTTTTTCGAACCTGATGTGTTTAAAGAATTCGGTCTCGTGCACAACCTTCTGCCTGTTTAGTGTTTCCCAACGAACAAAATCGGTAGGAGAGGTATGTAAAACCGAAAAATATCCAATGTTCATTGAGGTAACATTGTGGAAGAAATGCGAGCCGAGCGACGAGTCGAGCGGGTAATTGTCGAGACTAACTTCGACGATAACCTTGGCGTTCGAAATTTGCGACCAATTGACTGGTATCCCCACAAACCGGTCGCGGCTTCCCCAACGTCCGGGACCAATCAGTACATAGTGCCGGTCTTGTTTGATCATCAGGTTGTTAAGTGTCTCGATTTCAGCTGCCATTTCAACGGTTTTCAGTTTATCAAACCGCTCCGGATCGACATAAATTACATCGCTGATGTCTTTTATTTCTCCGTTTCCCAGGCTCGATTGCGTGTACAAAAACATATGCTTTTTATCCAGCTTATCGATTACCACGTTTTGCATGATCTGGTTGCCAATCAGCGGTTTAATCTGAAGCAGGTAGAATGTTGGCAATCCGTTTTCTTTCGGTTCAAGATCAACGGCATATTCTATTTCAACCGGCGAACCGAACGCCTCTTTCACTGTGTTCAGCAAAATACTGATGGTTTCGGCAAGTGGTATGTAATTGTACTGAAGAATGTTGGCAAAATTGATAATACGTGGCCCGTAAGCCGATAGTCCCGCTTCAACACGATCGTTATTCGGATTATAAACCGAAGCGCAATGATTCAATGTCCCGTGTTTTTCGGCCTCACTGATATCGAGAAGCTTTAGGGCAGCAAGTTCACCGTGTTCGAGAAAATCAAAATCCCTATCGCGGCAATCGAGAGCAAAAAACTGAACCTGCGAGTTGGCAAGCAGGTCTTTGATGCTGTGTATGGAAACCTTCGGGTATTTGGGCGAAAAGCGATAAGATTTCCAGCCATCGACTACGTAAGTTCCCAGCCCCACTGCCGCAACTGCAAAACCCTCTTCGGGTTTCATATTGGCCACCGGGTAATAATTGTACGATTGAGCGACCCCGCTGATGTGCGGATAATAGTAATCGCCGTATTGGTTCCCAACCAGTTCCTGTAGCACAACAGCCATTTTTTCCTCTTCAACCTTATGGTGAATAATCGAGAAATAATTGCGGGCTTTCTCCGAAAATGTTGAAGCATAAACCAGCTTAATTGCCGTTGAAATCCGCTCCAAAATCAGTTTTTTGTTTGTGGCATGATTCGGTATGATATACGTATCAAAAACTCCGGCGAACGGCTGTGTTATAGAGTCTTCTGACGAACTAGACGACCTGACAGCAATCGGTTTGTCGATTTGTGAAACAAACACTTTTAATTTCTTGAGCAGCGAAATTGACAAATGAGCTTCCACAAAATGACGTCGCAGTTCAGCGTACGAAATATCGGGATCAACAATCTTTTCGAATAGCTTGTTTTTGGCAATGAAATGCTGGAATTCGTTTGACCCGATGACCACGGTGATTGGGGCAAGAATATTGATGCGGTTGGATAAAGTCGGAAACTCGATGTTGTAAATCAACGTGTTGATGAAGGCCAGACCGCGACCTTTCCCTCCAAGCGAACCTCCGGAAAACGACACAATATTTTTCTCGTCAAGCGTCGAAGTTTCGTCGAAGCTCAGGATTTTTCCCTTCTTTTTCTCTTCGCGGTAATGTTTAATGCTGTCGAGAAAAAACTGCCTCATTTCGTCCATATTCCTGAACGTGTTGGCCGAAACCGGATTCAGGGTTTTTGCCAACTGGATTTCGCCGCGCGACATCAGCCAAAGCGAAAGCTGATTTTCAGAAGCATGAAGATACAACGATTCGTCGGGCACTTCCTGAAGCAGGGTTTCAAACTCACGCAGCGATTTGGCCACTCCGATTTTGTTTCCTTCGCGGTCGCGGAATACGAAATTTCCGAATCCAAGATAGCTAATCAGGTAATGACGTAAGTCGTTGAGTAAAGTCTCCGAATTTTTGTTCAGAAAAGCAACTTCCAGTTCTTTAGCCACCTGCAGGTTACGGTTTTCCGACGATTGCAGGATTATCGGGATTTTCGATATGTGCGATTTGACGTATTTGATAAAGTTTACACCGGCATGCTTGTCCATTTTTCCACCGCGGTCGAACTCCATATCAGAAATTACACAAAGCAGAAAGTCTTTGTATTTATTGAATATAGCGATGGCCTCTTCGTAGTTCCTAGCCAAGAGAATCTTGGGCCGCGAACGCATTTTCGAGATTTTGTCGAGTTCGTTTTTCTCAACTTCAGGCAACAGTGCTTGCACCTGACTGAAAACGATATCGTACAAAAACTGGAGGTATTTTGAGTAGTACAACGGCGAATCTTCGATAAGCAAAATAACGCGTACCAACCCTATCCGGGTGTCATTTTCAACATTCACTTTGTCTTCTATCGATTTCACGATGGCAAATAAAATGAGCGAATCGCCGTTCCAGACAAACAGTTTATCGACCGACCGAATGGTTGGCACCAGTTCTTCGAAGTACTTAACATCGCTTTTCCGGTTCAGCAACAGGTAAATTGGAAGCGATTCGTTTTTGTCACGGATTTGTTCGCTCAGCGTGATGGGTGCTTCGCGGTCCATTCCGGCCATCAGGATAACCAAATCGAAGTTGGTGGTTTCGAGCAGATCAAGCGCTTCTTCGGCCGACGATACCCCGGTTATTCGAGGTACGGAAAAGAGGCTGTACTGGTATGCCGACCCCATGAACCGTTCAAAAAACGAGTCTTCGTTTTCGAGCGTGAATGCGTCGTATAAAGTAGAGACAAACAAGATGTGCTTGATTTTAAACTTCATCATATCCAGGTACACATACTTGTCGATCGATTGCTGGTTGAAGTACAACTGAAGCGGCTTTTTGCTGCTGAACAAGGAATTCCGGAAATTGTCTGACGGTTGTATGACCTGTTCAGGTATGCCTTTTCGGTGTATAATTTCGCGTCCCTTGTAATTGTTGAGGTAGCCACTGATCAGGCGGGCAATGTTTACCAGTAAATTTCGCTCTTCCTGAAGGAATGGGCCTTCGTCTTCTTTAGGAAACTGTTTCAGGTAAAAAATTTCGATTGTTCCCTTCTTATTATCGATTGTTACGAAATGTTCGGTTTGAACCCAGTCGGTTTCCGAAAAATTCAGACTGGTGTAAGCTTTTCCTTCAAATTTGATGCGGCAGGCCGCGTGTTTTGGGTATTGCCACGAGCGGGGAAGGATAGAGCAAATTTCCATCAGTGTTTCGTCGACTGATTTGCCTTCGTCGATGATTTTGGTGGTGTAGTTTATTGCACGCAGTTCTTTTAACCGTTCGGTATTTTCGTGGTGCAGCTTGTTGAATACATCGCGGGTTGCCGAGCCGGCAATGAGGTTTGCCAGGTTAATCAACAGGTTTCGCTCTTCCTTAAGGAATGGTCCTTCATCGGCTTCAGGAAATTGTTTCAGGTAAAAAATTTCGATTGTCCCTTTCTTCATTCCGGGAGCCTCGAAACTCTGTTCCATTTTCCACGCCGTTTCCCTGAAATTGGGGCTTACAAATACACTTTTGTCGTAGCAAATGCGAGCCACCGTAAACTCTGGAAACTGCCACGATTCGGGCAGAATGGAACAAATTACGGGCAGCGAATCCTCAAGCGAATCGCCCGACTGCAATATTTCGGAAGTTCGGTTGATACCTCGCAGCTCTTTTAGTCGTTCGGTATTACGGATCAGAAGTTCGCTCAATGCTTTCTTTGATACAGTTCCGGAAATTAAAGCGGCAAGGTTGTCAATCAGATGGCGTTCTTCCGGCAGGAAAGGGCCTTCGCCGGCCTCCGGAAATTCTGTGAGGTAATATATTTCGATCGACCCTTTTTTTGAATCAGGTGTATCAAATGTTTGCTCCATTTTCCAGGGTGTTTCCACGAATCCGGAACTGGTAAAACTCTGGTTGCCGTATGTAATCCGGGCTACGGTTTGTGCCGGAAACTGCATGGCTTCGGGCAAAACAGAACATATTTCCTGAAGCAGTTCGCTGAGCGAAGTTCCTTTTTTCAGGATTTCGGTGGTACGGTTGATGCTTTGCAGCTCTTTCCGGCGTTCGGTCATATCGAAAGTCAGTTTCTCGAGCTGAATTTTCGAGATAAGCCCAACGAGCAGAGGAACAATTATTTGTAGCGCAGATTCTGCATCATCTATCTGGTCACCTGAGAAATGCGCAGGAGAAGAATCCGACAGGAACAATTCAATAAATCCCTTTTTGTTTTCAGGCAACCGAAAATCGTGTTTGACAATGACTGAAGTTTCGGTGAATATTTGGTTGCGGAAAGTCTGGCCGTCAAAAGTGATGCTTGCGGAAACAGTTTTTTCGGGATCGGATACCTCGTAAATTGTATTGCAAACCTGATGCAGTGCGTCGCTCAGGTTCTTTTCCTGATCCATAATCCGGATAATCCGGAGCGTCAGATCATCAGTTGAAAACAAATGATAGCTGGCTGTTTCAGAGGCTTTATTGGTTGAGTTATGTAGGTTCTTTTTCATAATCCCGTTTACGGAATCCGTCGCAAATAATTACTAATTTTCAGGAATCCTATTCGAAATTAGAACAAAAATTGGTTTTGAATATCCTGATTAGCGGGAAATCGCATGAAAACTGTTCGTTTTTCACCGAGTTTCCCGCTTTCAGTTTTTTAACTCTCTATGTGCTGTTCAAACGGGGATATTTATGTTGCGCTGTGTTTCAATTTCGGCTCGTTCGCATCCAAATCGCTTCAGCATTTCTTCATAGCTGGTGTAATATGCGTTAAAGTTATATCCATCAACGCAAAGGGCGCGGGTATTTCCACAAACACTAACCCTGAAAATGCCGTGTTGTCCTTTTTGGTTTTTTTCGTTCAGGTAAAGCATAGCCTGAATTGGTGTTTTGGTAGTTGTGGAAATGGTACAGGCTTCGCGAATTGTTTTTGCGGGTCCAATAGCAATAACCTGATCGTATTTTTGAATTCTCAGCGTTTGTTCCAGAATTTGTGAGGCACGGCGTGGATTTTCGTCGCTGTTGATCCAGCTATCTGAAAGGTTACGGATTTCGTTTTCCAGAACGGAATCACCCTCGGGAATGCTGGTCAGAAGGCAGGTTATATGGTTGCCGGCGGCTTTTAGTGCTGTTAGCACCGGGTACAGTGGAACCATGCTTTGATGATTGGCAATACACAAAACGGTTCCAAAATTTTCGATTTGAAAAGGCTGTCCGAAGGGACCTTCCAATGCGATCTGGATGCCTGTAACGCAGAGATTCAGCAACGAATTTATTTTATCGGAAACCGATGCAGCCATCAAAGTAATGGTTTCGCGTAATGGTTCAGTTTTTATAACCGGAAGCGTAATGGCCGTTTCTTCAGCTACAAACCGCAGCAATACATACTGACCTGGTTTAACGGCATCAAATCCTCCTGATTGCTTGATTTCAAGCTTTATAAGTTGATCTGAAAGATTCTTTTTTGATATAATTTTAATGGTCATTTCGTCGGGTTTAGAATACGGCTGGAAGATAGACCGATTCGATGTGACTAGAAAAACCAAAGCTCGAATTACGTAATTCCACTACGTAAAAGACTGAAAATTCGCGGATGAAACGTAAAATAAAAAAGCTCCTCTTTCGGGGAGCTTTTTTATGTTGGATGAACAACGGGTAATTACTTTTTCTTTTTGCGGATGAGGAAGAAAGCCGCGCCGCCAACAACAAGAATACCTCCAACAATTTCGTAAATCATCGTGTTCGATGAATCTTTGGATTCTTCTTCATAATAAACCGGATCCATGTTGTCGATCGAAATGGTATCTTTTGGTTCTTCAGCAACTTTAGCCGAATCATCCTGTGCAAAAGTCTTTGTCATTCCACCAGCAAACATCAGACCCATGAGGGCTAACATGATCGTTTTTTTCATTGCTTCAATTTTAAGTGTTATTTTAATTTAATTATCAGTTCATCGTATTTTCGGGCAATATCCGGATTTG
>JAJZSZ010000144.1 GCA_021849365.1 Bacteroidota bacterium
CGACACCTTATTGGTAATTGTATTGTACTGTGTCCAGCTTCCCGACTTCTTTAAGAAAATATCAATGTTAAAGTCCTGTCCCTTCGTTTCTTTCAGGAGCCTCTCCCATTTTCCTGCTGAAACAGAAATTACTCCATCGCCCGAACTGACCCGAAACAATTCCTTTCCGTTCAATTTATACACGGCGATATATTTATCGGCCGGCTCTTTTACCATGAAATTAAGCGGCGCAATGTTGCAGGGAATAGTAATTCCGGCATAATCAGGTGTAATCGTAAGGCTTTGGTCTGCCTTGCGACTTCCTGAAATATTCTCGGAACAAGAACCCAGAACAATACCAGCAATTAAGGCAAAGAAACAGCCGGTCTTTTTTAATGCTGAAAACTTATAGTAACTCATAATTAATCTCCTTTAATCAACAAAATGCAAATAATACCAACATGTTTTACCAAATTGCTTGTATAATTCCCGCTTTGCCAAGTCACGGTTTCCTCCACATCGTGCAATCGAGGCAATATATTCGTTTTTGCGCTGAATGGTTTCCGGTCTGATTGAATATCCTTCAGGCACCAGGTCCTTTTTAAAGAAAGTCATGCAAAACAACAAGGCTTCTTCGTAGTTGACCGGAATTTGACGGTATCCCAGTTCTTTCAGCCTGTATATATTATCGGCAAATCCCTTTATATCTTTATTCAGAAGGAATGCGGCCATCTGATACTCGAAAGCCATTCGATTATGCGGATGTTCACGCAACAACTCGTTTAAACCCAGACTATAACTGATAAAATCCTGTTTTACAAGATATTTGCGCTTTTCGGCAAGTTCCGGATTTTGATTTACCCTGGAAGTATCTGACACATATGCTTTATATTCCTTTGCCCAATCTTTGTAATACATTGTTTGATCAAGAATATTCAGGTATTTCGAGGCAATCTGATAATGGCCGTTAATCAGGCTGGTCAACACTAACCTTTTTAGCGACCGGGGATTCATCCCCTTGGCTACCATCGATTCGAAAGCCCACCGGTAAGCTTCATTTATATAATTAAGGTGATAGAACACCTCGCCTCCAAAAAATGGAGTAACCTCATCGCGCTTCCATTCCAACTGCAATCCACCTGCTCCATGTTGCGGGAAACTGAACATCCGGTCGGCCATCTGATCCGTTTTATATAAAGCCAAATTTGTATAATACGCAACCAGCTGATTCACTCCGGGGTATTTTCGGGCCTGATCAATGACTTTATTCCATTCTTCGGTTTGAACGTAATGATCCATACCTAAAAAAGTTTCGATCTTAGGATCATACGCCTTTATCTTTATCAGCGCAACACCACCAATAATTATGGCTGTCCCGGCTATTACTGTCATATAATTCCAGCGAACAACCAGTTCTTCCTTTTTCCTGATTTGCCTGTACCCCGAAAAAGCGATAATAATTAAAGGAAAATAAACCAAGAGGGCACCAAACAGTGGTGTGCGCAACATACCCCAAAATGGAAATGGATAAAACCAGGCTTCTTGAAAAGTTTCAATATAAAGAAATTTCCATGCCAGAAAAGGGAAGCCCAATGAAACAATTATTGGTACTGAAATATTAATCCATTTTACTTCTGATTTAAAATAGACCAATTCTATTAGTACAATTAATATTGCAGCCAGCAAAGCAAAACCACCAGAAAGAAGATATAATACAATTAAACCAATCCCGCCGGCAATATACCGCACAGTATTATTTTTAAGAAGGACATATACATAAATAAAGGAAAGGACAAGAATAACACCGATAGTAAGCCCAACCTTGTACAGATGATTACTTTGTAAAGCAGCAATCAACAGAACAGGAATAAAATCAGAAATCAAGGTGCTAATGCCAAGTCTTTTGAAAATCAACCATGATAAAAAGAATACTAATACAGCTAACCCGGTAATGATAAATGCCCCCATTGACGGCGAAACAAAGAACTGACTTAAAAACTCTCCCAGATAAAAAATAAAGTCGCCGGGCTTTGAAAGAAATGACCTAAAATAGTCACCGGAAAAACGGAAGAGCTGGGTTTGTTCGAGATAGAATAAATGAAATTTATTGAATGCAAAGAAATAGGTATAGAAAACCAAAAACAAAACACCAATGATAATCCATTTGAAGTGAGATGTGATTTTGGAGGTTATAAAACGTGACATCAGATTAGTTATAAGTTAGTTATCGTTTTCAGTATTGATTGTAAATCAATGTGCGTAAATGTAGAATAAACTTTTAATCGATATTCAACAGATAATAAGTTTCTTCATAACCTGAAAATATGTAGCTGTTTTCAAAAGTGGGAATACTCTATAGTACGAAATAATACATGTGGCATTTTATCAGTCTTTCTGATATAGAACTTTCTGATTTTTTAATACAGAAAATCCTAAAGTACATTTCTGATTTTCAATGTAACTCGTGAGAAAAAACATCACAATTCTTCCAAATCTCGCCCTACAGTAAAACATCGTTTATTTTTATCACTAAAAAAAAATGATATAAATATCCTATAACAAACGTTTGCAATGATTTTATTTGCTTATTTTAGCATTTGATATTTAAGCGTGATTTTGACATTAATTTTATAAATAATCCAGTCCGGGATTTGTGTGAAAGGGTTAGTTTAGATTTTTCTAAACTCTAGAAGTGACAGGATTATTCGGGATTTTGGCAATATAGATTGCGAGAATATATTACTAACTACATTTAACTAAATCTTTAAAAATGAAAAAAGCTCACACTAATTTTGGGCTAAAAGGCCTACGTGTGGATTTTCGAAAGGTAATACCTACCTTGAAAATCTGTTTTTTTGTAATTTTAGGAGTGATTGTGAATGCTTCGATGGCTTCGGGAGCCTCACCTTCTTCCGAAAGGTCTGAAACGGTAGCTTCTCAACAGCAAATTAAAGTTACCGGAAAAATCACTGATTCTACCACTGGCGAAAGCCTTCCCGGAGTAAACATCGTTGTTAAAGGTACGATGACCGGAGCTCTGACCGACATTGACGGTGTTTATACGATCAATGTTCCTGGTAAAAACGCAGTTCTTGTGTATTCATTTGTCGGATACAACACTCAGGAAATTACTGTTGAAAACAAAACAAAAATCGACGTTGCACTTAAAGTTAACACAACCGAGTTGGATGAGCTTGTTGTTGTAGGTTACGGTGTTCAGAAACGTACCAACGTGGTTGGTGCCGTTGCTTCGGTTAGTGGAGATAAACTCCAGAATATCCCGGCAATGAACGTTTCCAACGCGATTTCGGGTATGATGCCCGGAACAACAGTTATTCAGACAACTGGTGAGCCAGGACAGGGAACCCCTCGTATCCAGGTTCGTGGTAGAACATCAATGAACTCTGATGGAAGCCGTATGTCGAATGACTCCAGATATGTTCCTCAACCATTGGTTGTTATCGATGGTGTTCCAGGACGTTCGATGGACGAAATTGACCCTAACGACGTAGAAAGTCTTTCTGTATTGAAAGATGCTTCGGCTGCTATCTACGGAGCTTCAGCTGCTAACGGTGTTATCCTTATTAAAACTAAATCGGGTAAAGATGGAAAACCACGTTTGAACTACCAGTTCTACGAAGGTATGATGACTCCAACTTTGACTCCGGAAGTTACCAATGCTGCTGATTATGCCACTATGCTATCTGAATACCAGGTCGCACAAGGTAAAGCTCGCAGATATACCGACAAAGACATTGAACTATTCAGAAACGGTAAAGACCCATGGGAACACCCAAATACCGACTGGTATGGTGACTTGGTTAAAAAATGGACTACCACAACCAGACACAACATTACCCTTGACGGTGGTGCAAACGGTATGAAATACTACGTTTCGTTTGGTTTGAAATCAGACGATGCCATGTATAAAGCATCTTCAACACGTTACAAACAATACAACGTAAGAACTAAACTTGATATGCCTGTTAATTCATGGTTGAAGACAGGTGTTGAATTAGCTGGTTTCTTAACCGACCGTCAGTATCCATATAAGAGTGCTGATGCTATCGTTGGTCAATCAACCCGTTTGGTTCCTACCAACTGGTCATTCTGGCCAACAAGCGAAGGCCGTTATCCCGGACCAGACATTGAGTATGGTGATAACCCAGTTGAAACATCAACTTTCAGCGCTGGTAAAAACGACCAGAAAACTTATCGTGTGTTAAGCACATTCAATGCTACAATTGAAGTTCCTTTCGTTAAAGGTTTATCTTTTCGGGAAGTTACAACTATGATATTACAAACTATTATAACAAGGCTTTCTATAAACCTTGGGTATTGTATTATCCAAACTGGAGCCAAGCCACAAGAGGTGCTGACGGATTCATTACTTCAATGCCTTTAACTCCAACATTAAGAGGTCTTTCTTCTCCTGAAAACAACGAAAGATATGACCGTACCATCAACCAAACAATCATGGTTAATGCCAACTATGTCAAGAAATTTGGTGACCATAACATCTCATTGTTTGCCGGTTTTGAGCAATACCAGAGCGACTGGAACTATTTCTACGCTTACCGTAAATACTATATCTCTGACGTAATCCAGACTATGGACGCTGGTAACTCGAAAGACCAGAATATTACCGGATCTGCTTCAGTATACGCCCGTAAATCATACATTGGTCGTGCTACTTATGATTATAAAGGAAAGTACCTTGCTGAATTTGTAATCCGGGCCGACGGTTCATTGAAATTCCCTACAACTGACCGTTGGGGATATTTCCCTGCATTATTGCTTGGATGGCGTGCTTCTGAAGAAGATTTCTGGAAGAGCAATCTTTCATTCGTTAACTACTTCAAACTTAGAGGTTCTATCGGTATGATGGGTATGGACCCAGGAAACCCATTCCAGTTCATGGATAAATATGGTATTGGAACAGGTATGACTTTCGGAACAGGTGGTGCTGTTGGAACAGTAGTTGGTCCTCCAACTGTAGCTAACCCAAACATTACCTGGGAAACACAGACTACTTATAACCTTGGTTTCGAATCGAAATTTGCCAATGACTTATTCTCTTTAAACGGAGAAGTTTTCTATCAAAAACGTGAAGACATTCTTGTTACCAAAGACGCTTCAGTACCAAACTACACTGGTTTATCATTACCACAGGAAAACCTTGGTATTGTTGACAACCGCGGATTTGAAATCGAAGCTGGTTACCATAAAGCAATCAATAAAGATCTCCGCATTGATGCTACTGCAAACTTCAGTTATAACCACAACGAAATTGTTGAAATGGACGAACCGGCAAAGGCAAAACCATGGCAACAACTTACAGGTACTTCATATGGAGCATGGTTGATGTATGATGCAATCGGTATTTACAAAGATCAGGCACAGGTTGATGCCACACCTCACGTAACAGGAGCAAAACCTGGTGATGTTATCTTTAGAGATGTATCGGGTGATGGTAAAATTGATGGTGACGACCGTATTTTATTCGACAAAGTTGATGCTCCTGAAACCTTCTACGGTGCTACAGTTAATGTGAATTACAAAGCATTTACATTATCAGTACAAATCCAGGGACAAGGAAAATTCCTGAAAAACAGTCAGTATGACAACCGTCGTGGTGAAGCAGGTAACTATTACCAATGGCAATTCGACAATCGCTGGACTCCAACCAACACTGTAACCAATATCGCACGTGCTTATAACCGCGACGACCTGTATTGGTCACCAGACGTTCGTATGAGTGACTACTGGTTAGAAAATACAGCTTATTGCCGTTTGAAAAACGTTGTTTTGAACTATGTAATTCCTCAGAAGTACTACTCAAAAATTGGTTTAGCCAGAGCAAGTGTTTATGTATCTGGAAACAACCTTGGCTTGATCTACAGCGCTACTCGTAAATGGGATCCGGAAACCAATAACCCGGGTGTTTATCCTACTATGAAAACATTTGCCATTGGCGCCAACATTACTTTCTAATCCAAAATTTAACTTATAAACAGTTAGAAAATGAAAAAGATACTTATAAATATATCAGTAATAGGGCTACTTCTTGTTGCTGGATCTTCTTGTACAGACGTACTGGACAAGAAAGCTGTTGATACGTTCAACGAACAACTCGTTTTTTCTGATATCAACGTTGTAAATGCATACCTGGGTAAATGTTACGACCGCATGGGTGGTAATACCGATGCCGGTATCCTTGGCGCCCGCGAAGATTTATTGGCTTCAGGAACTGACCAGACTCTCTGTATTCACCGCCCTGCAAACTATGTAATGCTAAAAGGAACCATGAGTCCTGACCAGCTTGGATACTTTGCAAATGATGGTTTAGGCGGTTATTTACGCTGGAATAACCTTTACCGTAATATCCAGGACGTTAACAGGATTTTAGGTAATATTGATGCTGTTCCTCTTACTACAAGTACACAGGAAGCTCTGAAAAAGCAAATGAAAGGTGAAGCTTATTTCATCAGAGCTTATGACTATGCAACTCTTATGATGACTTATGGTGGTGCTGTTTTGGCTGACAAACCTTATAAACTGGGTGAAGAATTTACAGGCCAAAAAAGATCTACCATTAAGGAAACACTTGATTTTATCCTGAAAGATATTCAAAGCTCAATTGATAACCTTCCTGCTTCAATTGAACAGGGACGTGCCAACCGCGCTGCTGCTGCTGCTTTGAAATCAAGAGTTCTTCTTTTCAGCGCCAGTAAACTTACCAATGGTGGATGGACAGAACAAGCTTCGAATACTTTGATCAACTTCCCAGCTGGTAGCCAAACTGCCCTTTTAACTCAGGCCCGTGATGCTGCCAAAGATATTATCGATGGTAAATACGGTACTTTCTCTTTGGTAGGAACAATTTCTGACCCACCATCTCCACTTTCTGCTGCTGACGTTCAAAAATATGCTGATAACTATTTCAGTATTTTCAATCAGAAAGCTGCATGGAACAGTGAAACAATCTGGGGTATTCAATTCCCACTTACCGGTGGTAACGTAAACAATGCCAACTTGTGGTATGGACCAAACGGTTATCACAACTGGGGTAACAACAACCCAACCGAACAGGCTGTAAGACGCTTTGAAATGGCTGACGGTTCAAAATTCCAATGGGATAAATATAATCCTGGCGATATGGAAGTAAGAAGTGCAACTGCTGCTGAATTGGCTGCTGATCCTAACCGTAACCCATACAACGGTCGCGAACCTCGTTTCTATGCTTGTATTCTTTACGATGGAGCTCCATGGCAAGCCCGTCCGTCTGATGCTGCAGGTCTGGAACCTGAAAACAAAGTTCAGACTGGTTACTACTACCACAATGTTGGCGATAAAGATCCATGGAAGAGTGGTCTCGACACACGTCAAGGTTTGATCGAAGCATGGAACGGTACTAAAGTTGGTTATTATATCAAGAAATTGTTAGATCCAGGAACTGCCGGTCAGTATTTCCGCAACACCAATACCTGGGTTGAATTCCGTTATGCTGAAATTCTGATGAACTACGCTGAAGCTTGTATCGAATTAGGTGGCGCCGACCTGCAAAAAGGTATTGATGCCATGAATATGGTAAGAAACCGTGCCGGATTACCTGACCGCGTAACTACTGATCAGGCAACTGCCCGCCAATATGTTCGCGACGAAAGAAACATTGAATTCTTTGCTGAAGGACATCGTTTCTATGATATGCGTCGTTGGATGATCTGCGAACAAGTTGTTGAAAACGTTTATGCAACAAGAGTAGAGCATTACGACAATGGATACACTGTTTGGAAATGGAATAAAGCTGATAAAGCTGACGAAAGATTCTTTACCGACAAGAAATTCTACTGGGTTCCACTGTCACGCGACGAAATGAACAAAGCGCCGCAATTGCAACAAAACCCTGGTTATAATTAAAATATTTAACCAAAACGAAAAGCCGGACTCTTGAGTCCGGCTTTTTTATTTTTATAATGTTTATCCATTACTTCACCACAATGGTTTTCACATTTACAAATTCGCGAATACCAATCAATGATAATTCACGGCCGTATCCGCTTTCTTTTATTCCTCCAAATGGCAAACGTGGGTCTGATTTCACAAAATCATTTACAAAAACACAGCCAGCTTCCAGACCTCTTTCTGCCATCAATTTACCTTTTTCAATATCCGAAGTATAAATTCCGGCACCCAAACCAAATACAGTATCGTTGGCAATCCTGATAGCCTCTTCTTCCATTTTAACCCTGAACAAAACTGCTACCGGACCAAATAATTCTTCATGATAGGCGGGCATTCCGGGAACTACATTTTCCAAAACTGTAGGCGGATAAAAAGGTGCAATACCTTCGGGAATATATCCACCAAGCAAAATGGTAGCTCCCATTTCCCGGCTTTTCTCTACTTGCTGATGGAGTTCGTCCCGCAAATCAGTCCGGGCCAGCGGACCAACTGAAGTTTCCGGATCGACCGGGTCGCCATACTTTGCAGCAGCCATCAGGCGCACAAATTCGTCACGAAACTGGTCGTAAACCGAATCAACTGCAATAAACCGCTTGGCGCCAATACAACTCTGGCCCGCATTTATCAACCTGCTGGCCACACACAAACGGGCAGCTGATTTTACATCGGCATCGCCGAGAATAATATACGGATCACTTCCTCCCAGCTCGAGGACCGATTTTTTCAAAGCCTCACCTGCAGCCGAAGCAACCGATCTTCCGGCTGGCGTACTTCCTGTAAGGGTCACGGCTTTAATCTTTGGATTATTAATAACCCGTTTTATATCTTTCGAACTTATCACAATACTCCGGAAAACATTCCCAGGAAATCCCGACTCTGTAACCAGTCTTTCGATAGCCAATGCGCATCCCGTAACATTCGACGAATGTTTCAGAATTCCTGTATTTCCGGCCATCAGTGCCGGAGCCAAAAATCGGAAAACCTGCCAGAACGGAAAGTTCCAGGGCATGATGGCCAAAATTGTGCCCAACGGCTGATAAGAAATATACGATTCTGAGGCTTCTGTTTTAACAGGTTCATTGTGAAGAAATGAAGCTGCATTCTCAGCATAAAATCCACAAACAAAAGCACATTTCTCGATTTCTCCTATGGCTTCACGCTTCACTTTGCCCATTTCCGAAACAATCAGGTGGGCTAAATCCTCCTTTTGTTCAATCAACCTGGACTGAAGATTTTTCATGAAAACCGACCGTTGCTCAAAGCTGGTTTGTTTCCACGATTGAAAAGCCCGATCTGTTTCCTGAATAATTTCATCAACCTCAGCCGGAGAATAATCTTTATACTCGCCAACAACGTTCGCTGTATATGGATTTATCGATTGCATAGATTCTGTTTTTACTATCAAAAGTAACACTAATACCAGATAGATTTGCTGAACATTTTAGCAAAAAAAATCCTCCGGAGATTTAACTCTTCCGGAGGATTTGTATGCATTCAATTGCAAAAGTCTACTTTTTCACACAATACAGTTTTTTAACTCCCCTGAAAATATAGGCATCGTCGGTAATGGCCACCGAGGCCCAGAATTTATCATCGAGCTTATTTTGCGCGAGTACTTTAAATTCCTTACCAGCCTGAATAACCTGGGTGATCCCTTTCTCGTCGAAGAAATAAATCTTATCGCCGTTGGCCCAGGGAGTGGCCCAGCAAGCTCCAACATTAGGTACTTTCTCTTTATAAACCGTAGTTCCGGTTGCCGCGTCGAGGCAGTAAATTTCGCCACCTCGCGAACTCAGTAAATAAATCAGACCGTTCAGCAACAGCGGCGATGGATTAGCCATTCCGGTTTCTTTCAGACTCCATTCAACGCCATTGCTAACCAGCGAACCTTCGGCTGGTGTGATATCGCCTTTCGATCCGGCCTTTACCGAGTACAACATTCCGGGTTTATTTGGTCCCCCGGCTTTTCCGAGGTAAATATGACCTTCGTCGTAAACTGCCGACGGAACAGTCATCCCTTCACCCATATTGAGTTCCCAGATGATTGCACCGGTTTCAGGATTGTATGAACGCGCCCATTTGCCAATGGTTACCAGTTCAGTTCCCAAACTATTTTTCCAGATAACCGGCGTACTGTAATTGGTTTTTTCATCGCGGGTAACTTTCCACTTTTCATTTCCGGTGGCAGCATCGAGCGCTACAAGGAATGAACTTTCTTCGTTGTCAACCTGAACGTACAGAATATCTTTATAAACTACCGGAGAAGCGCCGGTTCCCCATCCATTCAAGGTTTTATAAGCACCCAAATCTTTTTGCCAAAGCAATTTACCGTCCAAATCATAACAGTAAAGCCCCGTCATCCCGAAGTAGGCAAACACTCTTTTACCATCAGTTACC
>JAJZSZ010000145.1 GCA_021849365.1 Bacteroidota bacterium
TCTTCTTTTTTTTAATCAGGTTGACCCAATTGAAACAATTTTCAGGAAGATTGAAAGCATCGAGAGCCGCGACATTATGGAAATTGCCAACGAAGTGTTTGACGAATCGCAAAGCAGCATTTTAATTTACCAATAGCAATGGCTGATCCTGTATTACTCGACCAATATATTTTGAATCATATCTCTCCGGAAGAGGATTTCTTGAAAGAACTCGATCGCGAAACTCACCTGAAGGTACTTCGTTCGAGAATGCTTTCAGGCCATTTGCAGGGACAGATTCTGAGCATGATAAGCCGTATGATTCGTCCGAAATGTATTTTGGAGATAGGTACTTTTACTGGCTATTCGGCGCTTTGCCTGGCCAAAGGACTTGCCGAAGATGGTGAACTACATACTATAGAAATTGACGACGAACTGGAATCCATTGCCCACAAATATTTCAGGAAAGCAGGAATGGCCGATCGTATTTTTCAGCATATTGGTGATGCCCGCGAGATCATACCTTCGATTGACCGTAAGTTTGACCTGGTTTTTGTTGATGCCGATAAACGCGAATATCCCGATTATTACCGATTGGTTTTCGATCATATTCCTGTTGGTGGATTCCTTTTGGCTGATAATATTTTGTGGAATGGAAAGGTGGTTGAGCCCGAGTCGGCTGACGAAGAACAAACCCGCGGCATTCTCGAGTTTAATGATTTGGTACAAAACGATCCTCGGGTAACAAATGTAATTTTGCCGGTTCGCGACGGAATAATGCTGGTACAAAAAGTGGCTGAATAGGTATTTGTTCCCAGTTTAATTTGCCTTTCCCTGATTTTGGAATTTTTCATCGAAGAATTTTCTGATTATATTCAATTTGTGTTTCTTTTTTCAGAAATTTAAGGGTTAAACTAAAAAACCAATTTTATGAAAAGAACACTGGCTTTCTTAATGATTTTATTGATTTCGGGTGTTGCTTTTGTTCAAGGTGCCGATTTCTCGGGTAACTGGAAACTGAACGCAACAAAAAGTAAACTGAATGATCAGTTTAGTATGGCTCCCAAAGAAGTTATTCTGGGGCAACAAGACAACGAATTGAATGTAGAAAAACACGCTTCCTTCCAGGATCAGGAAATTACCATTAAAGATAAGTTTACACTTGATGGTAAGGAGTGTATTAATCAGGGATGGCAGGACTCAAAAAAGAAATCAACAGCTGTTTGGGCAGGCGATAAATCGGCACTGACAATTACAAGCAAACTGGCAATTGGTAGTGGTGGTGATGAAATGACTATTGTTGAGGTGTACAAACTTGACGGAGAAAATCTCGTGATTGAAACGAAAGCTTCATCGTCGTATGGCGAAGTGGCAGAAACCCAAGTTTTCGATAAACAATAGTTCATAGCTGAATATGGACTCATACAAAACCCGCTGTAATGTTTTGCATTGCAGCGGGTTCTGCATTTTTATGTGATAGAAAGGTTTCTTTAAAAAAACGCAATTGGAATACCATTGTTTGGATTTTATATGGGAAATAATCCGGCAAAAAAATCGATTGCTCAGGGAATTCTGCCTGATTATAAGGTTGAAATGTCGCCTGCAGATATCGTAAATGGTTCCGCCCAAGTTCCTGAATTTGTATTGAAATTCATCGACAAAAAGTAGAAGTTTAAAGAACAAAGCTTCATTTTCAGTTGAAAGCAGTCTGAATTTTTACTGATTCAACCTCAACTGTTTTTAAAGAACTCAATAAGAATAATGCCGGATGTAAGTAGCATATAATCAGTTAAATAAAGACATATTTGTCTCAAATTGTCATTTTTTTTTCTCCTTTGAATTTGTTATATTTAATCAATCGAAAAATAAAGGCTCGTGAATGACTTCTCGACATAAAATTTTGATTCTAGCGAATTTTTTATTCTTCAATAGTGGCATAAAGGCTATTCTGGAAGAGGCAGATTTTCAGTTGGTTGTTGAAGTCAGCCAATGGGAGGGACTTTTCGAATTCATAAAAAGCATAATTCCTAATATTATATTGATAGATTTTATTCATTACAATGATTCAGATTTCCAATCATTGCAGACCTTAAGAAATTCCTATCCTGCAGTTCCTGTATTACTTTTTATTAATGAAGAAAGTGACGGTCTTTTGAAAGATTGTATAATGATGGGTATTATGGGATTTGTCTTTGGCAAAACAACACTTTCAGAACTTAAAAAGGCAATTGATTTGGTTGCCAGTGGACGGGAATATTTCCCGAACGGTATTTCAAGGCTATTAAAAGAAACATTTCAAGCCAATTGGAAAAATCATAAAACGCTTCGTTATTCAGAGTTGCTGACTTTAAGAGAATTAGATGTTTGCAAATCCATCTGTAACGGATCAACTCATAAAGAGATAGGCGAACAGTTACATATTAGTCCACGAACTGTTGAAACACACAAAAAAAATATATTTGCTAAACTAAAGATCAAGTCTACTGCCGAATTAGTAAAATATATGATTCAAAATCATTTGGACTGAAGCTTTCTCAAAATTTAAAAATCCTCGCAAAACCTTCATATCCGGATAATCACTTACGGATTTATCCGGATGTTTATATCCTTAAAATTACGGATTGTTTTTCCGTAGAACTGCGGATTGAATAGCCTTCGTTTTTGTCGTAACTTTTATTAAATAATTTTAAAAGTGATAGTTATGCAAAAAAAACTACTTTGACAAAAAGAGACAGCTCAAGATAGCTGAACTCTTGCCTGAAACTTCCTTGTTGTCACATATTTTAAGCTATAGCACTTCGAACGTTGATTATTTTTCTCAGTGCATTTTAAGCAGAATCTTTAATTCTTACAAAAGGTGTTAATGTGTAAGTTGCTCAGGTGAAATTACAGTCTCTTTTGAAGTGTTCAAAAATCTGAAAAGACTTTAGTTTATAGTTAAGATATTCCATTTTATTGATCTCCCAATTTATCCAAAAGCTCCCAAGTTGCAGTGCCAATTGCATTTACGATAAAAATTCAGGAAATGTAGTGACTAAAACTCTGCCTATTATGAAACGTAATTTTTACAATCGTCTATTCCGATTTAAAAAAGGTATTTTTTCTCCGATACTCATTTTGCTACTTCTGTTGGTGAGTATGTCGGGGACGGCGCAAACTGTAACGACCAACAAGTCCGACTATATGCCGGGCGAGTATGTAATAATAACAGGTACAGGTTGGCTGGCTGGTGAAACCGTAAATATGGTTATCAATCATCAAATTTTCAACCATCCTGACCAGAATTTATTTGCGATTGCCGATGCCAATGGCAAAATATTTAATGACAACTATATAATTGCTCTCACTGATTTGGGTGAATCTTTCCTGCTCACCGCTACCGGGCAAACTAGCGGTAGTGTGGCAAGTGTTGTATTTACAGATGCTGCAGGAAACTTTTCCAAGCCTTACGCACACTGGTCAGACGAACCCCTGCCCGGTGACTGGAACAATAATATATTGAACGACAATAAGTCCAACTACTTCGAGGGCGAGGTCATCCCTCACGTCTATATGTACGGGGCTTCAAACAATGCCCAGCTCGTGAATGGGCAGTCCTACTCGTTCAACGTCACCTACAATTGGTACCAGGCCAACACCGACGCCGGAGGCTTCGCGTACATGACGCAATACAACTTGAGCCGGCAGCCAAACGTCTTCGATTGGGCCACCCCTGCGAGCCCACCTGCTGAAGATAACTCGTTCACTAACGGCGGCGGCATGGCGGCAGGTGCGAGTTTCTACACTGTCGATGCCGACATCACCAACATCAGCGCCGTGACCACTACGGGCACTGGCACCAAGGATGGACACGTCACGATCACGTTCATCTACACAGGGACAACGACCAGCAATGGCTACGCGGCGATCTACTATGGGCTCTATGTTGCCAAACCTGGCGAGGTGCCCGATCAGGGTGCCGGGAAGACTAACGGCGCCAATGCCTGGTCAGGCGGCTCGCTGCAGACGACCGTCGATATCGGCGGTTCAGGTGCAACTTCGATCCAACTCGCGCCAAGCGCCATCATTCCAGGCGAGATCAGCGGCTTGAAGTTCAGTGACCTTAGCCATAACGGCACGAAGGATTCTAATGAGCCGGGCCTTGCTGGTTGGACGATCTGCCTCGATAGCGACAGCAATCCAAACAACGGCAACCTGGGCTGTGTCCTGACCTCGAATGGTACAACCGACGATCAGGATGGCAACGGTGTGATCGATCCGGTGGGCTTCTACTACTTTTCAGTAACCCCGGGCACTTATTATGTGCATGAAGTTAACCAGGAAGGCTGGACCATGACTATGCCTGCTAATGGCTACTATGGTCCGCTTGAAGTTTCCCCTACAGCGACTTCCTATATAAACCAAAACTTTGGTAATTATTATTGCCTTGCACCAAATCTTAACGATGCAAGCCTAACTGTTTGTGAAAACATTCAGGGGGGAGAATTGGATGGTACTTTTGATTTGACTTCCGCAAATGTAGGAATTGACGGAACAATGACCGTGGCCTATAATGTTCCGGAAGGAACGGATATTCATGCCTACAATGCATTAAATGGCACTCAGGTTACTGTAACCGCTTATACTACTTCGTTGAATGATCCAACTTGTTTTGACCAGGCAACCATTACGCTGAATGTGAATCCAAGACCGGAACTATCAGTTACACCACTTTATGCTTGCAGTACTGTGGAAGGTGAGAATACGGCTGTATTTGATCTGACTTCTGCTTTTAGTTACAGTGGAGGAACGGCTACAATCACAAGTTCAGTTAATGGCGATATAACCAATGCTAATTTGGTTTCTTATACCGGTGTAAATAGTGAAGTAATCACTGTTACAGTTACAGGCCCTGTTCCTACAAATTGCGTGACCACAAAATCTTTTAACATCACAGTTTATTCTCATCCGCATATTGATGTTTTGGAGATAAGTCATTTATTATCATGGGTTGGCGCCCATGATGGAGCAATTAATTTAGAAGTATCAGGTGGAACTCCTTTTGGAACGCCTGCCGAACCTTATAAATATGCATGGACAGGACCTGATGGATTTACAGCCTACTCTGAAGATATCTCAGGTTTATATAGGGGTATATACAGTGTCACAGTTACTGATGCAAATGGATGTACAACTACTGGTGAAATAACTCTTGAACCACCAGCAGGTTCCAATATTAAAATCGACGCGACACCAATTTTATGCTATTACAATAGCGGTTACACCGATAATGGTTCTGTAACGGTTACGATAACTGGGCCATATAGTTTTTACCGAATTTTCAACTGGACAGGACCCGATGGATTTTCAGCCACAACTTATGATGATGTTACCCATATTGACCACATAAATAAACCCGGTATTTATAAAGTAATAATTAATTTTTATAATGATGCAGCGTGGACTGATCTTGCTTCAGTAAGTGAAGAATTACAGGCTGAAGTAACTGCGCCGTCAAATCCTTTGACAGTTGATGCCGGAACTAATAAGTTTGTGTGTTATGAAGACAACGCAGTAACATTAACTGCTGATGCCTCGGGTGGCACAGGAACACTTTCGTATAAATGGTTTGATGAAGAACCCGACGCTGAATCAGTCTCAATCGAAAGCTCAGCATCGTTAAGCGTTTCACCGGCTCCTCCCGGAAAAACTTATTGGGTGGTAGTTACCGATGAAAATTTATGCTCTGTAACGGATGAAGTAGCTGTTACCGTAAATCCTGCAATTTCAGTCAGTGTTGACGACGAAGCAGTTTGTTATGGCGAAGATGTAACATTCACCGCCACAGCCGAAGGCGGAACCGGAAACTATACCTTTGAATGGAAAGTTGGCGATGTTGTTCAGGAAGGTGTTACCGGTAATGCATTGACATTAAACGATGTAATTGCTGATGCTTCAATCACCGTTAAAGTTAACGATGACTTTGTTCCATCCCAGGGAGCAACAGCCTGTACCGATGATGACGGAGCTAATCTTGATGTCAACCCTGCAATTTCAGTCAGCGTTGACGACGAAGCAGTTTGTTATGGCGAAGATGTAACATTCACCGCCACAGCCGAAGGCGGAACCGGAAACTACACCTTTGAATGGAAAGTTGGCGATGTTGTTCAGGAAGGTGTTACAGGCAATGCATTAACATTAAACGATGTAATTGCTGATGCTTCAATCACCGTTAAAGTCAGCGATGACTTTGTTCCATCCCAGGGAGCCACAGCCTGTACCGATGATGACGGAGCAAATCTTGATGTTAATCCGGCAATTTCAGTCAGTGTTGACGATGAAGCAGTTTGTTATGGCGAAGATGTAACATTCACCGCCACAGCCGAAGGCGGAACCGGAAACTACACCTTTGAATGGAAAGTTGGCGATGTTGTCCAGGAAGGTGTTACCGGCAATACATTGACATTAAACGATGTAATTGCTGATGCTTCAATCACCGTTAAAGTCAGCGATGACTTTGTTCCATCCCAGGGAGCAACAGCCTGTACCGATGATGACGGTGCAAATCTTGATGTCAACCCGGCAATCTCTGTCACTATGAGTGACCAGACGGTTTGTGAAATGGAGGATGTAACCTTTACTGCAAATGCAAGCGGTGGAACTGGCATTCTTACATATGTATGGTCTGTTAACGGAACGTCACAGTCTCCAACAACCAGCAATACATTAACATTAAATGATGTACTGGCTAATGTTACTATCTCGGTAACTGTAAGCGATGAATTTGAGTCATCTCAAGGGGCAACAATATGTACTGCTTTAGGTAATGCTTCCCTTACAGTAGAACCGTGTAGTTGGATCAGTCTGAAAAAAACAACAAATGGAGTTGTTAATCCTGATATGACTTGGTCGTTTAAACTTTCGGAAGGGGTGTATCCGGACCTTACTGAATTAGCAAGCCAGACTACTTCCGGTGTAACTGATGGTATTTTGTTCGAGAATGTTGGTCCGTTAAGCTTACAAAAAGCATATACTGTTTGTGAACTAGGTGTACCTGCAGGATATGGAACAAAATGGTATATCGATCCGGCACCAGGTGGAACTCCAGACGGTGTTTTTGATCCAATTGGATACACTTTCTACCCTGGAACAGGTGGTGTATTTAATATTAATGCATTTGATCAGCCTCCACAGGACCTTGGGAACAGGTGTTATCAAATTAACGTAGGTCAACTTCCAGCCAATACATATGAAACTCGCACTCCTGCTTTAAATGCGAGCATTCTTAAGTTTGAAGTTGACAACACCTTCCCGGGAGGAGATCCAAGGACTCCAGGCTACTGGAAAAACTGGAACACCTGTACCGGTGGTGGTCAGGAACATACAGCAACGAACAATGCAACAGATAAGAATGGAGACGGCGTTATTACAGCTTACGACAGAGTAAATTCTGGTTGGGCACTGCTCGATGATATCATAGAACTTACTCCAATAACCTGGGGTAGTTTCGTTCTTGATCAGGGCGATTGTGTAAATGCACAATTAATACTGGATAATAGGGATTTAAGCGGAGTGAACAGGTCAAGCGATCCTGCCTATACTCTTGCCAAACATTTATTGGCTTATCAGCTAAATCAGGGGGCCGGAGCTCATATTTGTTTCGAGATGACAGCTGTTATGAATGAAGCAATACAACTTCTGGTAGGTATTCCTTTTGATGGTATTGGATATGATCTTTATAAACCCAATACGCCAACATTAAAAGCAAAAGCCAGCAGGGCACTTGAATTGGCCAAGATTCTTGATGCTTACAATAATGGGATCAGCTGTGAAGAACTGGCAAAGATGATTACTCCAACTCCTATACCTCCAGCTGCAAGCTTGAGCTGTTCAACATCAGTAATCAACGTTACTACCTTTGGCGGAACTAATGGCAGCATCACAGTGACCGCAACCGGCGGTAACCCAGCTTACCAATACCGCCTTGGCACTTCAGGTGCATTACAGTCAAGCAATTTCTTTGGTGGTCTTAAAGCAGGCACATATACAATTATTGTCAAGGATGCCAATGCCGCCACTTGCAGTTGTAATGCGACGGTTACTCAACCGAAGAAGGTAACTAAATCAGCTGAAATTGCTACTGTTGTTTCATCAACAACTACTGACGAGTCAACTATCAGGGTTTATCCAAACCCGTTTACCGAACGCTTGAACATTGAGTTTAGCTCGGCAACAGATACGTGGGCTCAATTGGAAATTTACAGCATTACTGGTTCAAAACTGGAAACCTTGTTTAACGGCCCGGTTAGTCGGGGAGTGATGAATACCGTTGAATATATTCCACGTCTGGTTGGTAGTCAGATTTTATTCTATCATTTGACATTAAATGGAAAGAACCAAATTGGTAAGTTGATTTATAATGAAAGAAGGTGATCTTTTAGGAATTTCTAATGAAAATGTATCTTAAGAATGGAGTTCCAAATTATTTTAAGGGCGGGCATCATGTTGGATGTCCGCCCTTATTTTTGCTTCCCCTATTACTGTGTTTTTGTCGATGTTCTACTTCTTTGAATAAATTATGACTTCGCGTTTTATAATATCCAGTCAGTTATTTGTCAATTAATCCGTCGTAAAAAATAAAACCGCTACAGTGTCTTGTACTATAGCGGTTTATGAAATCTGGTTGTTGTCCTGTTAGGAGTGCTAATTTACTCCTTAAGTCGTTTATTATCAATGTGTAATCAATGAATAATTTCAAATTGACTCACCGTTTTACTCACCTATTTTTTGATGGTTTTTGGTTCGTTTTATAGACATAAAAATACGGAATTTTTTTTCATCTTCAAATGAGTTGAGTGTTAAAATGTTTAGGAATTTGAAGGTATTTCGCTACACTTTTGCATCAGCAATAACCTTATCAAACGGAGTTCCTTTAAAACGCTGTTAAAAGTGCTGGGGCATATTTGTCTGGCTGACATCGAAAGTCGAAAGGAAATCTATTTTTCCTTTATAAGTTTCTCTAACCGGTCCATCATTTCATCTTTTTCTTTCAGCATGCGCTCATACAGAGCAATTTTTTCTTCGTGAAGTTTTATGATCTGATCAACAGGATTTACGGTAGAATTGTAGAAAAATGAAGCAGGTTGATTACAGTTGTCAAAAGTATTCGAGATAATATTTACTGCTTGCTGTTCATCAAAATTCTTAAACGCTTCTACTGGAATTTTTAAAGTACTTGAAATCTGTTGCAGTAAAGGCAGTTCAATGGTCTCCTTTTGTTCCAGCAAGGAGACTTTCTTTTGATTCCATCCTTCTCCGAGTGCATAAGCAAGGGCATCCTGTTTGATTCCCAGCATCTCACGAAACCTTTTCACATTGCGACCTTCATGTACTTTACTTTCCATAGCTGCATTTATTTTCAATCAATTCAAAGATAAAACAAATTTGTTTAATAAGGTAGAAGATTAAATTGAACAAACACATTCAACAAAAATTTTCTGATAAAAGAAGATACTGAAGTCTCAGATTAATTGTTCTCTGGATACTAGTGCCAAATTGAGGTACAATCAGGTAATTTACCCGTTCATCCGGGATATTTTATCCGTTTTTCGAATTGAATATGCTTTTATAATGCTTGAAATTTGTGCTGTACCCCTAACATACAGCACATGAAAACAGCGATAAAACCCGATTTTTCTATTCTAAGTAACGACAAATTAGCAGGAAAACTCAAACAATTAGCCAGCGAATTCCCAATCTCCTATATCTTTTACCATCCGGCAAGTGCAAAGGAGGCAGCTCGTATTGTAATTATTACTCAAGAGCTCCAAGATGTTAAACCCATCGAATCCCGAAAATGGATTCGAAACAACAAAGACGAGAAGTCAACCTTGTTTCACATTTCCAGCCAAGGGAAAATGAAAACTGAACTTCGGGCTGGTAATCCGTTCTTTGGATGGTACTGTCAAAAATCAGCCACCATCTATCAAAATCCAGAAGTAAAAGATTGTGGTGATACCGACTGGCCTTCATTTAAAAAGAGGTTCAACAGATATACTTCAGACAACAATCACGATCGGGAAAACCTGCTAACCGCGGTCAACCGGTTTCAGGAAATGGATTCGCTTACCGGACTGTTTGCATCCTACCTTTCTGTTTTTGAACACACAATCCAATACCTTGAAATGCTTTATTACGGAAGATGCTTTGAATCAGAAAACCTGCACCAGCGAATAAAAAAGCTGATCTCACACATCCCGGAAATTGAAAGTTTATTTGTTCCGAAAAATGGGAATGAATATTACCTGATCTTCGAACTGGAGAAAGCCAATGACTTTGCAGAGGATGGAGACGAAATACGAGATC
>JAJZSZ010000146.1 GCA_021849365.1 Bacteroidota bacterium
CAGAAGTGGCTGCTGCAACGGCGTCGCTGGCCGAAGTGATCACGGCGTCGAGCAAATCAACAATCGGCTGAATGGCGTCGGTTACGGTGCTCGCCTGGGCCAGCGCTTGCGGAGCGGTGAGCGCGTCGATGGTGGTTTGTGCTGTTTCCAGCGCGGTAACCAAGGCGGGAACTCCGTCCAGTTGTGTGTCAATTTCGTCCACAGCCGTGTTTGCATCCGCTATGGTGCTAGCCAATGTCGTCGAGGCATTGGTGGTGTGCGCCAAAGTCACATCAGCCGGGTCGTACTGATAATTCAGGAGCGTTTCCAGATACGGATAATAAGCTGCCCCATATTTCAGGTAATCTTTTTCAAGGTTGATTCCGTTGCGAAGTGCAGCTGCCGGTTTGGGGTCGGCTGTTTCGTCGTCGGTGTACGTGTCGAGAATGGTGAACCGATCCTGAAGCTTGTTGCTCTGGGTCAGCGCATCTTTGTAGATGGCATAAAAGTTAACTTCCGAAAGGGCATTTGCATCAGGGAAGAGCAGTAGGGTAGGCTCGTCTTCTTTTTCGATTTTGAGCAGGCCGTCCTGCAAATCTTCCAGTTGTACCGGGTTGGTCGAATTGTCGGCGATGGCGTCAACATAGGTTTTTACCGAAGTCACATAGCAAGGTCCGCCGCCGTTGGCGAAGTACATTTGCATGGCATAGTACATCAGGAAGGGCGATTTGGTGGCGGGCTGTGGCACCGAAACCGTGCGTTTGGTTACGCCGTTGGTCACCACGTCGGTGATGTTCACCGTGATGTCCGTTTCAGGATAGGCGGTGCCAAAATAAGTTTCGTACTCGAGCAGCGAAGTAATCCTGAAAGGAACGAGATTCAAATCGTCGGCTACTTTTTTCTGAGCTTTTTCAGTGTAGCCAATGAAAGCTGGAATGGCCGTTTCGACCTGTGCGACCGACGGCGGGAATTTTGCGATTTCCTCGACATAAACACCTGGTGTTTTGTAAGTTGTTGCCATAATCTCCTGTTTTTAGTTATAGTTTATTTGTCCGATTTATTCTTTGAATTTCAACGTATCGTTGACGTGCAGGATCACCTTTTCGGCACCCAGCAGGGCTTTGCGGTCGATTTCGACCAGTTGGATCTTGTAAATGACCGACGGAAGTTGCCGTCCGCCCAGGGTGCCCCAAACGTGGTTCAGTTGCTCGAACGACGCCGTGTAGAGTTCCACAATCAGTTTGAACGATCCGATAGGATCGAAATCTTCCTTCGTTTCGTAGGTCGTATTTTCAGAAGTGAAAACCTTTTTCCCCTGAAAAAATTCAATGGTTTTGGAGATGGCCCGCAGCGAATTGGTGTAGGTATTGCAGTTGGCGGCCACCAGCAGGTAAATATTCATGTTCACCGGTGGGTTGCGGTATTCGGTGGTTAGCTTATCAATGACTTTAAAATGAGGCTGATTTTTTAGAGTGGGCTCCTCTTCCAAATTGATCAGGGTCAAAGTAACTTTGCCTGACAATTTCTCGGTATTCTCAGCCGAGGTCTCCAGCATCCCTACATTTTCGAGGGTGACTAAATTACTTAATCCTGCGGCTGACAGGTAATTGTTTAATTGTTCACTAATAATCTGCAACGCTTCGTAAATCATGGCAAAAAGATGTTTGTTGTGACGGGTGGAATGTTCAACAAAATCTTACCTGAATTTTGGTTTTTTTGAGAGCGTGCGACATCATTCTTAGGTTGGGCTGGAAATGAATGTCGGGAACTGAGTTTTTAATATTTCATTAAAGAATAAAAGGATGCTAAATTCTTATTCTGTAATGACTTAGACTATTAAATTGCCTTTTAAAAGTATATAAGATACTAGCTTTCAATGTATTTATTCTCATAATCAAACAATGGTAACCCCAGTTTCAGAATTATTTTTCCTCTATCTGATAAATCATCATCAAATTATTTTGATAAATAAATTGATTGTAAAAATCACAATTTAGAAACATATCAAATAATCTATATATGTTGTTTTGATGCAAATTTTCTTCTAGATTTGCACAACAAAATTCAGTATTATGGATGTGAACGAAATCGTAGGAAGATATACGCCGCTGGCCAACGATACCTGTTGTTTATCGTGTGGCGGGGCGGTGGATAAAAGCGAGGTGAAACCCGGTGAAGTTTGTGTTGATCTGGGAAGCGGTCGTGGCACCGACGTGTTGCGCCTGGCTGAACAGGTTGGCGAAAAGGGCTTTGTTTACGGAATTGATGTGACCGACGAAATGATTCGCAAAGCAACCTCAACGGCGGCAAAAATGGGTGTCGAGAATGTCAAATTCATTCAGGCTGATCTGGAGGAAATTCCGTTGCCCGAAGAGACTGCCAACCTGATCATTTCGAATTGCACGCTGAACCACGTAACCAACAAGCGAAAAGTTTGGAGCGAGATTTATCGTATCCTGAAGAACGGCGGACGATTTGTCATCAGCGACATTTATTCGAGCGAACCGGTACCTGAGAGAATATGCCAACGATCCGGCAGCAGTGGCCGAGTGCTGGGCTGGTTCGGTTACCCGTGATGAGTACATGAAAATCATCAAAGGCGCAGGATTTCGCTATGTGCAGGTGCTGGAAGAAAGTCAGCCTTACCCGAAAGGGAAGATCAAGGTTTCGAGTTTCACGATTACCGCTGAACGCGACGATTTTAGCTGTTGCGGATAGTGTTTGTAGGGACGCACGATCGTGCGTCCGGATATTTTTAATTGAAAGTCTGAAGGTAGTTGGGATGTTGAAAATTCGGACGTTTTGAATACCTTTATTCCTATAGTTTAATCAATACAAAAATTCACTGAATGAAGAGTTTAGTAAAGAAAACCCGCAAGGGTCAGGTTAAACAAGCGCAATGCTGTGCCAAACAATCACAGATTATTGCCGGATGCCACGACTAAGCGGCGTCTTCGATTGATGATTAACGATTTGCGATTGAAATCTGCAATCAAAAATCGTTAATCGTTGATCGTTCATCCAAAATCTCATTTCCATGCAGCTTTCCAAATACAACATCATTTCAAAAATTAAGGATTCCGACGACTGGTTTGTTGTCAACGCCTTGTCGGGGCAGGCCGATGTGCTCGATCAGGAAACCTACTCGAGCCTGATTTCAGGAGAAGAAAATCCTGAGTTTGCCGAAAATGGCTACCTCGTCGATCCGGCGCAGGAGAAAAAGCTTTTCAGGGAAAAGTATCTGAAGTTTCTCGACGACCGCGAAAAGGACGAAGTTCAGATCTTTTTTGTGACCAATTACTCGTGCAATTTCGACTGTTCGTATTGCTACCAGGCGGGCTACGAGGCGCAACCGGTGGCTTTGTCGAAAGACTTGACTGACGCATTTTTCGACTATGTTCAGAAGGAATTCGCTGGTCGGCGCAAATACATCACGCTGTTTGGCGGCGAACCTTTCCTGAATGCGCCCAAACACCGCGAAAACATTGAATACATCATTCGGAAAGCGGCTTCTCTAGACCTGGAGATTGCCGCTGTGACCAACGGCTATCACGTTCAGGAATATCTGGAAATCCTGAAATCAGGAAAAATTCGCGAGATACAGGTGACGCTTGACGGAACGCGCGACATGCACAACCAACGCCGTTTTCTGAAAGGCGGTGACGCCACGTTCGACCGCATTGTGGCGGGGGTCGATGAGTTGCTTGTCCACAACATTCCGGTGAATTTGCGCATGGTGGTCGATCGGCAGAACATTCAGAATTTGCCCGATCTGGCGCAGTTTGCCATCGACAAAGGCTGGACTGCTTCGCCGATTTTCAAGACACAACTTGGACGAAATTACGAGTTGCACGAGTGTCAGGCCAATCAGCAAAAGCTGTATTCGCGCCTCAATTTGTACGAAGATTTGTACGCGTTGCTGAAGACACATCCGCACATCGCCGAGTTTCACAAACCGGCTTTCTCGATCTCGAAGTTTTTGTTTGAGCAGGGCGAAATTCCTGAGCCATTGTTCGATGCATGCACAGGAACCAAAACCGAGTGGGCATTCGATTTCACCGGAAATGTGTATGCATGCACCGCCACGGTGGGCAAACAGGGCGAAAGTTTGGGCACGTTTTATCCCGAAGTGAAAAAAAATACCGAAGCCGTTGAGGAATGGCAGGAGCGCGATGTCTTGTCGATTCCGAAGTGCCGCGATTGCAATTTAAGCCTGATTTGCGGCGGTGGTTGCGCGTCAATGGCCAAAAACTACAACGGCTCGCTACACAGTCATGACTGTCGGCCGGTGACCGAATTACTTGAGTTGGGCATTGCCCACTATTTTTCAGAATAAAAAGCCAAAAATCAACTAATCATGAAAGAAATTAATGCATCAGAATTCGAAAGTGAAGTTTTGAAAGGTGGAAATGTTGTGCTCGATTTTTACAGTACGGAATGCCCGCCTTGTGAAGCGCTTTTCCCCAAACTCGAATTGCTCGACCCAATGTTTAAAGGCGAAGTCCGGTTCATCAAAATTTTCAGACAGGGAAATCGCGATCTGGCCGATCAACTGGGCGTAAAATCGTCGCCAACCTTGCTGTTTTATCAGGATGGTGAAGAAGTGACCAGCCGTCTTTCAGGAGGAATCAAACGCTCGGAGATTATCCGCAACCTGAAAAGCGTGATTGGCAAGGAAAAGGTGAATGAGATTGTCGCCAAACAAAAGCCGATTGTGACCGATGTGGATGTAGCCATTCTGGGCGCTGGTCCGGGCGGACTGACAGCAGGTTTGTACCTTTGTCAGGCGAAAATCAATACGGTTTTGGTTGACATTGCCTTGCCGGGCGGAAATGTTTCGACCACGCACGTGGTGTCGAATTACCCCGGATTTATTGACCCGCAGCCCGGATACATGCTTTCGCACAACATGTCGGAGCAAACCAAACGCTGCGGAACGACTTATAAAGTGGCGGTTGACGTGACGCATGTCGATTTGCAGAAAAAGGAAATCATGATCGACGGGCAGGAAACCATTCGCGCCAAACGAATCATCATTGCTACCGGAACTTCGCCCAACCGCATCGGTATCCCAGGCGAGCTGGAGTTTAAGGGGCAGGGCATTTCGTATTGTGCCACCTGCGATGCCAAGTATTTTGTCGATAAGGAAGTGGTGGTGATTGGCGGCGGAAATTCGGCCATCGAAGAAGCCGATTTTATCTCGAAGTTTGCCTCGAAAATTACCATTGTTCACCAGTTCGACCAGTTGCAGGCCAACAAAACCGCGCAGGAAAAAGCCTTTGCCAACCCGAAGATTTCATTCCTGCTTTCGCACGAACCACGCGCTTTCCGCAAAGCAGGCGACAAAATGGAGGTGGAGGTGGAAGACCTGAAAACCAACGAAAAGAAGACGCTGACGACCGATGGTATCTTCGTGTTTATCGGGCAAAAACCAAATCTCGAGATCTTTGGAAATGAGCTGGAACTCGATCAGTGGGGCTACATTAAAACCGACGAAGACAAGCGCACGAACATTGATGGCGTGTTTGCCGTGGGCGACGTAACCAGCAAAAAATACCGCCAGATTACCACCGCCATTGCCGACGGAACTATTGCAGCCATTGCCATTACAAGGGAAATTGGGTAGCGGGGTGCTGCGATTTTTAATCGCCGTAAATTTCGCGCCACCTGAAAAATCGTTAAATTGCAGTTATAAACTGCTATGTCCTTGGAAAAGAAAGAATCATACAAACACACTTTGCCTCATTTCCAACAGCCTGGGCAAGCATATTTTGTAACTTGGTGTTTGAAGAATTCCGTTCCTAAAAAAGCTTTGAAACGATATACCAATGAATTGGAGTTATTGGGTGACGCGATTTCTAATCGCGTTTCTTCCCGGCGATTGGAAATCGCCGCACCCAATCCCGAATTGGAAAAGCTTCGGATGCAATATTATTCTCTGCGGAAAAAATACATCAAAGCCTACGATGATTTGCTTGATGCTGAACGAAATCCACCAGTAAATTTATCGAACTCGGTCAATACAAAAATTATAATTGAGGCGATTCAGTTTTGGGAAGGAAAGAAGCTTTTGAATCGTGCATGGTCAGTTATGCCGAACCATGTTCATTGGGTTCTGCAATTATTTGAAAAGGACGAGGAAGGCAAACCGGTTTATTTGCAGGATATTTTGCAATCGGTGAAAAGGCACACTGCCAACCGGATCAATAAAGCCGAAGGAAGGGTTGGAAATTTGTGGCAAAAGGAGAGTTTCGACACCACCATTCGCGATGAAAAGCATTTGAACTTTGCCATTGAATATACTCTGAATAACCCGGTATCGGCGGGACTCGTGATAGATCAGAAAGATTGGCCAGGTAATGGGCACGGAATCGGGTGTGGCGAATGGTAATAGCTGGTTAAAAAAAGCGCGATTGAAAATCGCGTCACCCAATTTTCAACGATTCTTCAGGATTTTTTTCTTCACCCTCTTTCAAATTCAATTTCAAGAATTAACTTTGTATTTCAAAGTACTTTTAAAAATATGAACACACCGAATCCCAAAGAAGATATTCAGGCCATCCGTGAAATCATGGAACGGTCGTCGAAGTTTATGTTGCTCAATAGTTGGGCAGGCTTTTTTGCCGGCACCTGTGCTTTGATTGGCGCGGCCATCGCATGGTTTGTCGTTCTCGACTCCGGCAGGATTCACTACGACGAATTTTTGTGCACCGTGGGTGGCTCGCCCCTGAACAGCGTGACCATCGGATTGGGAGTGGTTGCGCTGGTTGTGCTGCTGTTGGCCGGAGTAGCCGCCATCTGGTTTTCGTACCGGAAAGCGCAAAAGGCCGGGCTGAAATTCTGGACAAGCTCTACCAAAAGGGTGCTGACTCATTTGCTGATTCCCATCGTTTCAGGAGGAATATTTGTGCTGATTCTGGTTTCGCGCAACAGCATCGATTTGGTGGGATCGGCCATGCTGATTTTCTACGGACTGGCTCTGGTGAACGCAGGCAAATTCACTTCCGGCGAGATTCATTGGTTGGGAATGGGCCAACTGATTTTGGGTCTTTTAGCTGGAATTTTTGCTTCATACGGAATTCTGTTTTGGGCGCTGGGCTTTGGCCTATTGCATCTGGTGTATGGTGTGGTGATGTGGACGAGGTATGAGCGGTAAGATGGAAAAGGGAGACGGACCAATTTGAAAATTTGAGGATTTGAAAATGAGAACGGTTGTATGGTTAAATGGCTGAATGGTTATAACAATTTATCAATTTGACAATTTAACCCGAAACTCGAAACCCGCAACCCGAATCGTTTTCAACTTCGAACTTTAGTCACTCCGAACTTAAATAGTAAATGGTAAATAGTCAAATCGTAAATAAACTCTGGTGAAAAATCCGATTTCAAATCTGCAGAAAGTGTTCGAAAGCCGCATCAGGCTTGGGATCATGTCGGCGCTCATGGTGAACGACACGCTGGATTTCAATGCCCTTAAGGAGCTGCTCGAACTGACCGACGGAAACCTGGCCAGCCACCTGAAAGCCCTGGAACAGCAGGAAATTATTGTTGTTTCGAAGCAGTTTGTTGGCCGGAAACCCAGCACAACGTACAGGGCGACGGAGCAGGGAAAGGATTTGTTTCGCCAGCATTTAGCGGCTCTGGAAGAACTTATTGGAAACCAATAAATTTTTTTAATCACAAACTTTGAAATTCAAAGTACTTTTAATAATCTCAAAGCTATGGAAACAAAACAAATTCAAAATTTTCTGAACAGTTACAGTGTTAAAATGATCATCGTGATGGGACTGGCCATTGTGCTGCTGATACCGTCTATTTTAATTCAGGAGCTTATTCGGGAACGTATTGCCCTGAGCGAGCAGGTGAAACAGGAACTTTATGCCCAATGGGGTGGCAAACAGGTGGTTGCTGGTCCGGTGCTGAATGTGCCGTTTACTGTTCAGGAGCAAAGCGAAAATGGGCAAGGCACCATTGACCAGAAAGGCATCGCGCATTTTTTACCTGAGACACTGAAAACCAGTGGCGAACTTTTGCCTGAAAAGCGGAAGCGCGGCATTTATGAGGTGGTGGTTTACGAAGGAAAACTGAAATTGAAAGGTTCTTTTGCTCAAATTGACGAGTCGCAACTTGAAATTCAGAATGCCCGCTACAATTGGGAAGGAGCGTATTTTACGATGGGAATTTCGGATATGCGTGGTATCAAAAACCTTCCGGAGTTAATTGTAAACGGGCAACATTGCGCGGTTGAACCCGGTGTGGCCGATACCGATTTATTTAAGTCGGGCATTACGGTAAAAGCCGGAAAAATTGATCTGAAACAGCCGCTCAATTTCGAGATGGAACTGGTGCTGAATGGTTCGGAAGATTTGTCGGTGGAACCGCTGGGCAAAACGTCGGAAGTGGCGATGAAATCAAGCTGGAGCCAACCCAGTTTTAAGGGCGCATTTCTGCCTGAAACCCGCAATGTGACCGCATCGGGCTTTACGGCCGACTGGCGTGTGACGCACCTGAACCGTAATTTTCCGCAGCAGTGGGCAGGCAGCAAATTCAACACGCACGAAGCCACGCTGGGCGTCGAATTGCTGATTCCGGTTGATCATTACCAAAAGTCGATGCGCTCGGCAAAGTATGCCATTTTGTTTATCGCTCTTAATTTCATCATTTTCATTTTCATCGAAATCAAAAGCCGGACGAGGATTCACCCGTTCCAGTATTCGCTGGTGGCCTTTGCCTTGCTCATTTTTTATGCGTTGCTGACGTCTATTGGCGAGCAAATCGGTTTCAATTTTGCTTATCTCATTTCGGCATTGGCGGTAACGGCGCTGATTTCGTGGTACGCCTTGTCGATTCTGAAAGACCTGAAACTGATGGGTTGGGTAACGCTTTTGCAAGTTGGGCTTTACCTGTTCCTGTTCACCATTCTGCAATTGCAGGATTACGCGCTGCTCGCCGGAAGTATCGGACTGTTCGTGATTTTGGCCATCGTGATGCGCGCTTCGCAGCAAATTAAATGGTATTCGGAAGGATAAGAATTTTTAATTATGTCCGTCAGCTAAAGCAGACGGCAAAGGATACGGTTTTGCTCATAAATACTGGTATCCTTTGCCGTCACATTTATGTGACGGAGAGGAGATTATTTCACTTTCTTCAACAAAACTTTCGAGTAAACCTCATAGCTTTTGCCGGGTTCGGCCAGTTCAAAGGTTTCTTCCAGTTCTTTATCACTCAAAATGCGGTAGGTTTCTTTCGCATTCCAACCAGCAGGAATATTTTCAATGGATTCGGTGACAAAAACAATAGTTTTTTGGTCGGGCGAAATGCTGTCGAGCAAATATTGGTTCACGAATCCTTCGATGTGAAACTGTCGCAAGCGGAATTTTTTCAGGCTTCGGTCGTAACTGATGTAACCCAAATCTTCGTGTACTTCGCCTTTGGCATTGCTGGCCGACGGTTCGAAAGTTGACTTGTTGCGAACTTCGATGAATTTACCATTCATGATAAACTGATAACTGCGCTCGTAATTCCCCTGTCCCGGTTCGCCTCCGCCTTGGCCAGTCCACTCGCCAATAAATGATTTAAACGGAACCCAGGGATCGACTTTGGTCTGGCCTTGAACAGCAATGCTGATAGCAATAAAAAGTACCGAAAAAAGTAATTTATTCATTGTGACAATTTTTTGTGAATATAAGCAGAATTGAATTGCTGGAAGTTGAATAATATCTGCATTTTTGCTGAATGAACTGGATAATTTTAATCATCGCAGGCTTATGCGAGGTGGGTTTTGCAAGCTGCCTCGGAAAAGCCAAAGAAACTTCAGGTGCTGAATCGTGGTGGTGGCTGGGCGGTTTTGCCGTGAGTTTAACCATCAGCATGGTTTTGCTTTATAAGGCGTCGCAAACCATACCAATTGGCACGGCCTACGCGGTGTGGACCGGCATTGGTGCTGTTGGCACCGTGATCATGGGAATTGTATTTTTCAAAGAACCGGCCGATTTTTGGCGCTTGTTTTTTATCACCACATTAATCGCGTCAATCGTTGGTTTAAAAGTTAGTTCTTCGTAATTTTATGTTGATCAATTAATCTTTGTAAAAAATGAAAACAGAAAATGAAATTACACCTGTTGAAGTGTTTGACGGAACACAATGGCAGGCCATGTTGGTAAAAAGTCTGTTGGATAATGCCGAGATTGAATCTTTCGTTAAAGACTCGCGGATGGGAGTGCTTGCTCCCTGGAATGTTGATGCTGGCGGTGCCGGTCCGGTAAAGATATTTGTTTCTAATCTCGATGCTGATAAAGACAACGAAATGAATGAAACA
>JAJZSZ010000147.1 GCA_021849365.1 Bacteroidota bacterium
TCCGATCTGTATCTCTACCCGATAATTCGCCAGGTAGTATTTGAAGATTCTTTGGCCATTGCGCCAATGCTACTTCTGCAAATCCTATGAACAACCATATTATAAAAAGGAGCCGTTTCATTTTTCCTGCATTCAGGTGCGAATATAGTTTATTGTTGGTCATGGTATTTCCGGGACATTGCAAATAAATATTAACCCAATGGAGCACCCGAAATATACCTGGGACAATTCTAAAAACGATATGTTATAAAACTAAAACGATAACAAATGGTTTACGGTATCCTGTCTGGCAATGTTTGTATCTTTGAAGCGATAAAACCATGGTTATGCAGGTAGAAAATAAATTAAAAGTTGATGTTTGTTCCGAGTTTGGACAGCTGGAAGGGGTGATCGTACACACGCCAGGGCTCGAAGTTGAAGAAATGACACCTGAAAATGCAGAACGTGCACTTTACAGCGATATCCTGAATTTGTCGGTTGCGGCTAACGAATATTCGGTTTTTAAGGGTGTTTTAAATAAAGTGACCACCACTTTTGAGGTGAAAGATTTGCTGTCGGATATTCTGGGCATCAGCGAGGTAAAGTCATCTTTACTTCGGTTGATTTGCCAGAATGAAGGAGCTATGGATATTTATCCTAAATTGATGGAACAAAGCGCCAGCGATGTTGCTCGTCAACTTATTCAGGGTGTAGCCATCGAGCGCGATAACCTTACTCGTTTCCTTAGTCAGGAGCGGTTTAGTCTTCGGCCATTGCATAATTTCCTGTTTACACGCGATGCGTCGATGTCGTTTAGAAATGAAGTGTTGATTGGGAAAATGGCCAGCAAAGTTCGCGACCGTGAAGCTGTAATTATGGACGCAATTTTCAATTATCATCCGCTGATCGAAACGACAACAATTAATCCTAATACATCAGAGAATCTGAGAAATTATTCGGGTGTTTCTATTGAAGGTGGCGATTTTCAGGTGGGGCGAAAAGATGTATTGGTGATTGGCACCGGCATTCGGACAAGTACACAGGGAATTGATTTTATTTTGGAACAAATCAAGAAAAAGAAAGAAGGTTTGCAGCATATTCTGATTCAGGAATTACCCGACACACCTGAATCCTTTATTCACCTCGACATGGTTTTTACATTTCTGGATGTAGATGCCTGCATGGTTTACGAACCGCTGATTATGGGAACCAATCGCTACCATACCATACATATTCAGGTTGAAAACGGTAAAGTAGTCGATATTAGCGAGAAGAAAAATCTGGTGAAAGCGTTGAAAAACCTTGGAATTGATATGAATCCGGTTCAATGTGGGGGTGTTTCGGGCGACTGGACTCAGGAACGCGAACAATGGCACAGCGGCGCTAACTTTTTTGCATTTGCTCCGGGGCAGGTTATCGGCTACGAACGTAATGTTCATACACTTGAACAATTAAATCAGAACGGTTTTGAGGTGATTCCAGCTAAGGAAATATTAACTGGGGCGACGCAAATTCCGCAAGGGAAATGCGTGATTACGATTCCTGGTTCGGAACTTGCCCGAGGCGGTGGTGGCGCCCGTTGTATGACCATGCCAATCCGTAGAAAAAACATATAATTATTTGCAATTTAGTTATTTACGATTTACTGCTACGGCTAAAAATTGTAAATGTAAATTGTCAAATCGTCAATAATTTTAGATGCGCAAATTAAAAAACTCAGAACTCGACCGTTTGTCGGTTGAAGAATATAAAGAAATTCAGAAAACACCAATTACTGTTGTTTTGGATAACATTCGAAGCTGTAATAACATCGGCTCAGTATTTCGTACATCAGACGCCTTGTTGATTGAAAAAGTAGTGTTATGTGGAATTACAGCCACACCTCCCAATAAAGAAATACACAAAACAGCACTTGATGCCGAAAAGTCGGTACCTTGGGAATACTTCGAGGAAACAGAATCGGCAATCATTCTGCTAAAAGAAAATGGCTATCGTATTTTTGCGGTTGAGCAAGTTGAAAACAGTATCATGTTACCCGATTTTACTCCTGAAAAAGATCAGAAACTGGCATTGGTTTTTGGCAATGAGGTAAAGGGGGTGCAGCAATCAGTGGTTGATTTATGCGATGGAGCTATAGAAATACCGCAATACGGCACCAAACACTCCTTCAACATTTCGGTAAGCGCCGGAATTGTTTTGTGGGACCTGGTTTACAAACTTCGTTCGTAATGCGTTAAGCAATAAAAAAGGGAGATTGATTTAGTTTCAGTCTCCCTTTTTCTTTGTAAAATATACTCCTAGAATTCTTTTATTGCGTTCAGCTTAGTCAGCATAGAGTCGCGATGAACGGTATAATTTTGCATGTATTGTTTGGCCACAGGTAAGCCAGGCTCCGATTTAACTTTAAACGGATCAATTGGAGAACCGTTGAAGAAAACCCGGAAATCGAGGTGTGGACCGGAAGCCAGCCCGGTAGCACCAACGTACCCAATAACCTGTCCCTGACGAACATGAGCCCCTGTGGTAATTCCCGATGCATAACCGCTTAAGTGCATGTAGCTGGTGGTATATACCGAGTTGTGTTTGATTTTCAGGTAGTTTCCACCACCGGCTGCCTGGTAGGCTTTTGCGATAACAGTTCCATCTCCAATCGACATTACCGGAGTTCCGGTAGGAGCAGCATAATCAACCCCAAAGTGTGGCCGGTAAATTTTCAGCACAGGATGAAAACGGTTTGCTGAAAAGGTAGAGCTTATGCGGCTAAACTTCAAGGGCGATTTCAGGAAGGCTTTTTTCAGACTTTGTCCTTTGTCGTCAAAATAGCCGTCCTCATTATCCTGAGAAAACCGGAAAGCGTAAAAGCTTTCTTTGTTATGCACAAATTCTGAAGCGAAAACACGTCCGATACCAATTGATTTTCCGTAAACGAAGTTCTCTTCAAAAACAACCCTGAACTTATCGCCTTTTTGCAGTCCGTAGAAGTCGATGCTCCAGGCATAAATTTCTGATAAGGTTAAAGCCAGGTTGTAGTCCAAAGCCTGAGCTTCCAAGGCATTCCAAAGTGAGGAGGTTATTACCCCACTTGCTGATTTAATAAGCGTTTCAATTGGCTTCTTTTCTTTATATATCCGCAAACTGTCGCTTAAATCGTAAACTACATAGTCAACCGGATTGATTTCATAAATAAAATACTCAGGTTTTGAGGCATTCTTCTTATTCATGAAAAAGTAATACGGATTATTGACTTTCATTTTCCGAACATCGAATGTAAGGATTGACTTTTTCGATATTTCGTCAATTTTTGTCATCGAAATTCCTTTGCTGACAAGGATATCCGACAGATTTTGTCCTGACCTGACCTGCCCGGGAACAACGGTAAACGAATCGACCGGAAGGTTGAAGAGAAGAACTGGCGCAGGTTTCTCAACCTCCTTTTCCTTGGCTAGTTTTTTCATCAGTTCCTTTGTCTGATAATAATCGATAATAAAATAGGCAACCTGAAGTAGTGCAATAAAGGCTACTGCCCAAATCAGAATTTTCTTAAGTCGTTGGAATTTTTCAGGAATTTTGAATTTCATGCTTTTGTTGTTTCTGAATAATAACCAACCGGGGAAGGACCTTTTTGTGTCGCGAAAGCCCTTTCCCGGCTGTATATTTCTGTATTTCCAAAAATAGTAAAATAAAGCAGCAATCGAAACCTGAGCACTTTACGATACCGAAATTGGTGCGTATAAATACTTTTCGCGGTAGGTATAAATGCTTAGTTTATTAAGCGTTATGACGGGGAAATAAAAGCAGTAAAAAATTGTTAATGAAGTTTAATTAACGGTTTACCCTCTTATCTTATCAAAGCCTTGTCCGTACACACCCATCACACTGGCCATCGAAATAAAGGCATTGGGGTCGATTTCTTTAACCTTTCTGAAAATAATGCTTGTTTCTTTCTTTCTAACAATAGTCATTATAACCTTAACATTCTGCTGGGTGTACCATCCGGTACCGTCGAGTACAGTGACCCCACGAACAGATTCGTTGTTGATGAAATCGGCAATTTCCTCGTATTTGGGTGAGAATATGAAAATTTGTGCTGAGGCATTCGACCCGCTCAGGAAAGCGTCGAGCGTATATGAAACCACCGCCATCGATACAAAACCATATACCATTTTCTCGATTGAATGCACTAGAAAATATGATGAACTGATGATAATTACATCGCAATACAAAATAATCCGGCCAGGGCTAATGTTGCGGTATTTGTTAACGATCATGGCAATAATATCGGTACCTCCGGTGCTTCCTCCGCGCGAAAATACCAGACCAATGCCAACACCTCCCATCATACCTCCCAATACTGCAGAAAGGAAGTTGTCTTCGATAAGAGCACCGGGAAAATATTCCTGCGGAATGGCAAACAAAAGGGTGAGCGCAATCATATTAAAGACGGTTTTAACCCCAAAATTCGGCCCCAGGATTTTTAGCGCAATCGAAATTAATACAGCGTTAATTGCAAAGTACGTTAACCCGATTGGAATTTTGGTGCTGTAGAAAATAACGGCTGCCAAACCGCTGATTCCACCTCCGGTAATTTGAGCCGGTACTAAAAAAAGAGTCCATGAAAGCACATATAAAACTAATCCCACCAACATAATGGAATAGTCTTTTATGACCGATTCGAGTTTAGGTTTTTGGGCCTTGACCATTTTTTGCAGATTAAGTGTCATGCAAATTACAGATTTTTAAATTGTGGCGCAAAAGAACCGCTAATCGGAATCGAATTTTATGTGAAAAATCAGGAGAATGTAGACTTAATGAAAAATTGATATTGAAAATCAATTAGTTCTGTTGTTGAAAGTGGGGTTTGTTTGTTGGAATGTATGAAAATTGAAGTGGAATGTTGTTGGATTTATGGGGTGGTTTTTGAATTTGGTTCTAAAAATTAGGAATAGGGGCATTTTATTTGGGGGGTGTAAAGAGTTTGCTTGAGAAATAAAAGTGCTCGCTTGCGTTTTGCATCCGGAGAAAAACAGTAATAATTTGCTTTTTTATAGCGTTTGTCCGATAGAGTATTACCGAAAAATAATGCGCAGAGTTGAACTATGATTGGCCTGTGGTGTGTTATTTTGGTCGAACCGATTATCGATTTTTCTATTTTTGTCGCATGATTTCATTTCCAAACGCCAAGATAAATATAGGTTTGTACATTACCGGAAAGCGACCGGATGGTTTTCATGATCTGGAAACGATCTTTTTCCCGATAGGCTGGAGCGATGCACTCGAGTTTGCCTATTCAAGTGAAATACATTTCAGTACAAGCGGTATATCTATTTCGGGGGCTGCCGATGATAATCTGGTAATGAAGGCATATTTGCTTCTGAAGAAGGATTTTGATTTGCCAGCATTAAAGATTCATTTACACAAACAAATTCCATTTGGTGCCGGGCTAGGAGGAGGTTCGGCTGATGCTGCATTTATGTTGCGAATGTTGAATCAATCATTTAAGTTGGGCCTTTCGGGTGAGCAGTTACAGCAATATGCCGCAAAGCTTGGCAGCGATTGCCCGTTTTTTGTTGTGAATAAACCTGTTTTTGCAACTGGGCGTGGCGAGATTATGACCGAGATAAACCTTAATCTTAAAGGATTGTCGCTAGTTTTGGTAAAGCCATCGGTTGAAGTTTCTACGGCAAGTGCGTTCAGGAATATTGTACCTCAAAAACCCACAATTTCGTTATCTGAGTTGATACAGCTTCCGGTTTCCGAATGGAAAGATCATATTTTTAATCAGTTCGAAATATCAGTATTTAAGCAGTATCCCGAGATTGAACTCGTCAAGCAACACTTGTACGATATGGGTGCGCTTTATGCTTCGATGTCGGGTAGCGGATCGTGTGTTTTTGGCCTGTTTGTTGACCCTCCAGCGAATATTCAGGATGAGTTTCCTTCCAAGTATCTAACATTCAGTCAACAAATCTGAATCTTTTTAAGTTTTAATTAAGATAAGTTTATCTTTTAATTAATCATTCAGGAAGTAACTTTTGGGTTGTTTTCTAGTCTTAATAGTGAAAACAATTTAAGACAGAAACATTAGAAAACAATTAAAATCAGAAGTTATGAAAACGAACATTACAACCCTCATTACAATTTGTGCACTTGGAGTTATTGGTTTAAATGTCAATGCAGCAAATAACAGAAGTGCGGAATTAACAGCAGTAACCGAAATCAGTGAGAGTTTACCAACATCCGAAATTTCAGGATCAACACAGTTTTTACTGAATGAAGATATGGAGGCAGTTGTCGATTTCCAGAAAGAAGCCCAGATGTTGACCAAATGGGTAGCCGACCAGGAAGAAGCAAAAGCTTTACAGAAACTGATTGACGAAGGTTTTTTTACATCGACTGAAATTACAGCAACAACTGAAAATACGAAATTAAATCAACCAGCATTAAATGAGAATGCAGAAACAAAAGTCGATTTTCAGCAGGAAGCTCAGTTGTTAACCAAATGGGTAGCCGATCAGGAAGAAGCAAAAGCTGTTCAGAAATTGATTGAAGAAGGAAAGTTAGCAGAAAACGAATAAATTTTGATCTTCATTGGTAAGCAAAGAGAGCTGTTTTGTTTGGACAGCTCTCTTTCGTTTTATATGTGCCTGAAATACTGCATTTAACCTTCTTAAGGTTTTATTAAGATAGTTTTATCTTTTATTTAACCCATTGGGATGTAACTTTTTGGGTTTTCGACTGTCTTAATAGTGAAAGCAAGAAACAAAAAGAAAACAGTAGAAAACAATTAAAATTAAAAGTGATGAAAACGAAAATTAGAACCCTTATTACAATTTGTGTACTTGGATTTGTTGGAGTATTAAATGCTAATGCAACAGTTCTTAATTCAGATGCTAAAAGTGAATCTGTCAATTTTGTGTTGAGCGAAGACCTGGAGGCCAACATCGACTTTCAGAAAGAAGCTCAATTGGTTACTAAATGGGTTGCTGACAGGGAAGAAGCAAAAGCTACCAAACAGGTTATTGAAAGAAATAACGGCTTTGCATTAGAAGTAGCTAACTCTTTCGAAAATGATATGGTAATTGGAACCAATGATGAAATAACCGATTTTCGCAAAGAAGCTCAATCAGTAACCAGATCGATTGCTGACCGTGAAGAGGGTCTTGCAATTCAGAAATTGGTTGAACAAGGAAGATTATAACAGAAAATAATTAATAGTTTAGTTCTTTGGTTAAATAAGCAAAAAGAGCTGTTCCGGTTGGGACAGCTCTTTTGTTTTATACAGATTTATGCAGCAACTAAGCCACTGCCTTTTTCTTCTTGTTGAATTCCGATTTTTTAACCGATTCTTTCCGTGTCAGTAACATTGGGATGGCTACGCCGGTTCCCAAAGCAATCAGCACAAACATCATCTTGGCACCATTATTCACGGTTTCGATGAGTGTTTGCAGGTAAGCATCCGAGTTTTCTAGATTGATAAGGGCAATCATTCCAAGCATAAATTTATAGGCAAAAACACCCGGAATCATTGGAATAACGGAAGGAATTGAAAAAACCAATGGTGGGCTGTCTTTTAGGTGAGCCATCTGGATGGCCACAATACCAACGGCAACTGCTCCCATGAAAGATGCGAATACAATTCCGGTCTCAAAGTTCATAGCCGTAAATTTGATGAGTCCGCCCATTGCTCCGATACACCAAATGGGAAATAAGGTGCGGCGCGGGACATTAAACAGCACTGCAAATCCGATGGCAGCAATTCCTGCCCAAAAGCCTTTTATAAATATTTCTAAAAGTATCATATCAGATGTGTAAAATCATTCGTACTGAAAACAAACCCATTGCAATCGAGAACGCGATAATCAATCCATTTATCCCACGGATAATACCATTCTGAAGATTTCCTTCGAGGAGATCTGTTACCGAATTAATTAGCGGAACTCCGGGAACGAGAAAAAGAACGGAAGTTGCAAAGGCCTTGTCGGGTTGGGCTCCAATGTGGTACAGCTCGGCCAGCCCGGCAATGAACGAAGCCGTAAGCGATGCAAAATAAACACATAAATAAGGATTGAATTTTATACGCATGGCCTCTTGCCTGACGAAGAGTCCGATTACGGTAGCCACAAAAGCAACCAGCATTTCTATATATCCACCACCAAAAATGCGGCAGAAAGCGGCTCCAGCCAACCCAACCAAACCAAGGATTACTACTCGGGGATAATGTGGGAGTGATTTCAGCCGGTGAACTTCTTCAGCAATCTGAGCAACTGTCCAGTTTTGCTCCAGAACATTCCAACTGAGATGACTTATGCCGCTAACCACCCTGAAGTTGACCCCATGTGGCGATGTTCGTTTCAGTCGGCTGAAAAAGTGCTGCTGCTCTTTTTCAATGATGGTGAGCATCAGGGCACGATGAGTAATCAACAGTTCGGTTTTGTAGCCAAGACCGTTGGCAATTCGTTCCATTGTAACTCTGATGCGGTTCGAGTTGGCTCCCGAGCTCATAAGCAAAGCGCCTATTTCGAGCAGGATATTGCCAACAGCCTGTGCATCTTCTTTTACTGTCTTCATTTTTAGGTGTGTGATTTTATGTTTTCGGGGGGCTGCAAAAATATAATTTTCAAAGTTCCCTCTTCTTAGCTCAATCTTATCTTACTCTTAATTGTTCGAAAAGTTTACATTCATGCTTCCAATACTATAAACCAATTGGCAGTGAACTTGTTCTAAATCACAAAATTTTGAATATGCCAAAAGCTGACGAATATAAAAACCTTCCGGTTGAATTGACGGAAGTTGTAATTACAGGGAATGAAGAAATTTCGCCTGGAGTTCATTTGATTGCATGGACGCGAAAGCACGATTTTATACCCGGACAGGTGGTCAAAATAACGCTAGATCAAGAAGTACCGCCCCGTATTTACAGTATTTGCAGCGGAAATAGCGAAGATGAAATCCGTGTGCTTTTTAATGTAAAAGACGAAGGTGTTTTAACACCCCGGCTGGCAGGTGTGATTCCCGGCATGAAAATTTGGGCATCAAATCCCTACGGAAGTTTCAAAGACGGGAAGAAACCCGCATGGTGGATTGCTACCGGAACTGGTATTGCTCCGTTTTACAGCATGTTTCGTTCGGGAGTTTTCGAAAATAAAACGTTGATCCACGGAGTGCGCAGTTTGAACCAGTTTTATTTTGAAGATGAGCTGGAATGGGCGTTGGGCGATCATTACATCAGGTGCTGTTCTCACGGGCAAGCTTGCAATGTTTTTCCGGGGCGGGTTACAAAGTACCTGGAAGAAATAAATCACATCCCGACTGATATTAACTATTATCTTTGCGGCAAGGCTTTAATGGTGGTTGAAGTGCGTGATCTTCTGATTTCGAAAGGAGTTCCGTACGAAAATATTTTAGCTGAGATTTATTTTTAGGCCTACTTTTGCCTTGTTATTTTTATTCTCATTATGGAAGCTCTTTTTGGAAAAACGCTCGACGAACTGACAGCCCTGGTTGTTGAACTGGGATTGCCCAAATTTACCGGTAAACAGCTGGCCGAATGGTTGTATCAGAAAGACATCAGTTCGATTGATGAAATGACCAATCTTTCGAAAAAAAACAGGGAGTTGCTCAGTAGCAAATACGAATTTGGATTAGTCAATTCAACCAAGGTGCAGGAAAGTGTTGATGGAACAAAAAAATATCTTTTCCCAACAGTCAAAGGAAAATTTGTTGAAACTGCGATGATTCCGGACGAAGATCGCAAAACAGTGTGTGTGTCGTCGCAGGTGGGTTGCAAAATGGGCTGTTTGTTTTGCATGACAGCCAAACAAGGTTTTCAGGGGCAATTAACGGCCGGCGAAATTGTGAATCAAATCCGCAATATTCCGGAGTGGCACGAGGTGAGTAACATTGTGTACATGGGCATGGGCGAACCTTTCGACAACCTGGAGCAAGTATTGAAGAGCCTTGAAATTCTTACTTCGGAATGGGGTTTTGCCATGAGTCCGCGGCGGATCACCGTTTCAACCATTGGTATCATTCCCGGAATGCTTACTTTCCTGAATCAGTCTGACGCCCATTTGGCTGTAAGTCTGCACACGCCTTTTGACGATGAGCGCAAAAAACTGATGCCCGTTCAGGTTGCTTACCCGATTGCCGATGTGGTAAAGGAAATAAAAAGCTGGGATTTTGGTCGTCAGCGTCGTGTTTCGTTCGAATACATTGTG
>JAJZSZ010000148.1 GCA_021849365.1 Bacteroidota bacterium
TTCAACCGGATCGGCCTGCCATTCAGGAGAGACAACCATTTCTTCAGCCCTTCAGGCAATGAACCTCGATTTCAGGATGGCAGCGGCAACAGTGCGAATTTCAACTGGAAAACACACGACGGAGGAAGAAATTGATTTTGCCATCGAAACACTGGTCAATGCAGTTAAAAAACTCACATAAAAAATAATCAATAATGAAAATCGGAATTATCCTTGAAACCAAAGAGTTTGAGAAAGCCTGGAATGCCTTCAGGTTTGCGTTTACAGCAAAAAAAAACGGACATGAAGTCAAATTATTCCTGATGGGCGAAGCCGTTGAATGCGAAGGACTGACCCATGAAAAGTTCAACGTTGACGAACAACTGAAGAAGTTCGTGGAGATTGGCGGCGAAATACTGGCCTGTGGCACTTGCCTAAAATCGCGGCAACTGGACAGCACCGAAGCCTGCCCCCTCTCAACTATGGTCGATTGTGTGGAATTGGTGATTTGGGCCGATAAAGTGGTTACTTTCTAAAAAGAGAGGTCTAAGCTATAATCCACCTCAGATGCTATTTAATAGCAGCAGTCTGGTTAGATGCTCAGAGAATATTTATTATCTCCCGGTGTCTCTGTCTAGAAGTATAGTACTGTGTTTCCCAATAGTTGCTAACATGAAAAGCGCTAAATAGTAATGTATCTTGAACAGTCGGCTACTAAGTAGAACAAACAAATAGAACGACCAAGGATATTCCTGCATTTTTTATGAGTGTGCATGCAACCTGTATGTAGCCGTCCCGGTATGGAATTAAATGTATAGTCAAATAATATTAATTAGCAGGTGTTTTCGCCGGAAGGTACTTGTTCAAAATCTCAATTAATTTTTGTGGGTTAATTGGTTTTGAGATATAGTCTTCGCAACCTGCATCCAGACAATCTTTGGCATCACTGGCCGAAGCGTAAGCTGTCTGGGCAATAATTACCATTCCCGGCTTTATTTTTTTGATTGATTGGGTTAATATTAATCCGTTGGTGTCGGGTAACCGGATATCCATCAGAATAATATTTATTTCGGGATGCCCATTCACTATTAGAAGTGCTTCTTGCCCCGATCCCGCGTGCAGCAGGTTTATATGATATTTTGAGAGCAACTCTTTTAAGTATAAGGCATTCAAGCGGTCATCTTCCACAATCAGGATTGCTCGGCCATTTAATACGGAAGGCATTTCAGCTTTCGCTTGGCTCACGTCATGAACTTCACCATCACCATTCAGCGAATAATTAAAATAAAACGTTGAACCATTCCCTTCTTCCGATTCGAGCCATATCCTGGAATGGAACAACTCCAGTATCCCTTTTACAATGGAAAGCCCAAGGCCTGTTCCACCGTATTTGCGGGTCGAACTTCTATCCTCAGCCTGCCTGAACCGGTCAAAAATGATGGCTTGCTTGTCGGGTCGTATTCCAATACCCGTGTCTTTGACAAAAAAGATAATTTCAGAATTTTCCCCTTTGGTGATACCGAATTCGATCAAACCTTCTTTGGTAAATTTGATCGCATTGTCAATTAAGTTGCTGAGCACCTGTTTGAGCCTTTGTGTGTCGGTTTTGATAATTGTGTTATCCAATTCATCAGGAACCGACAAAATAATCGATACCCCCGGCTTCTCATCATCGGTTTTAAGATATCCCTGATAAAATTCGTTTAACTCTTTAAGAATGTTTACCACTTTGACCGGGGCCATAACAACATTTAATTGCCCTACCTCAATCTTCGAAATATCCAGGATATCTTCTATAATACGCAACAAATCATATGATCTACGCTGGATCAGCCGGGTAAACTCTGCTTTTTTAGTGTCGTCAAAGTCGGGGTCCAAAAGCAGTTCGGAGAAACCAATGATCGCATTCATTGGAGTACGGATTTCGTGGCTCATGTTCGCCAGGAAAGTCGATTTCAAACGATCACTTTCCTCTGCTTTTTCTTTCGCTTTTATAATCTCCTGCTCAGCCAGTTTCCGTTGAGTTATATCCTGAACAATTCCTTTCAGAACAGATGGTTTGTTCGATTCATCATGAATCATTTCCCCGGTTTCGGTCCAAATATAACGTAGCGAACCATCAGGCCACACGATTTTGTATTCGGCAGGAACCATTATTCCTTCTTCAAAAAAAGCGCGAATAGAATTATACGCCCGGTCCTTGTCGTCGGGATGAACGGAATTCATAATGAGAGAATCCAGTTTCCCATAGAACATATCTGCTGTAATCCCAAAAATAGTAAAGATTTCATCGGATAATTCTAGACTATCATCACTGACGTACCATGTCCAATATCCTACAGCAGCAATTTTCTGCGCCTTTTTCAACTCCGCTTCCGACTTCCTGATTTTATCTTCTGCTTTTCTGCGTTCTGTCGTTTCAAATGAAAGGATGAAAATTCCTTCAGGAATAGGATGAATACTGAGTTCGAACCACCCCCGCGAATTATCCGGGTAAATAAATTCTGTTTCAAAATGGTCTATTACCTTATTCTCCAGGGAGTTCTTAAGCTTTTCATAAATGGGCTGGTCAGTTATGTTGGGATAAACTTCAAAGATTTTCTTTCCAATTATTTGGTCTTTGGTACTGTGCCCGAATTTTGCACCGCTTTCGTTCAGGTATAAATACCGCCAGTCATGACCGATAATCTGGCACCCTTCAAGCATATTGTCCAGGGCATACTGGTACCTTTGCTCTGCTTCTGCCAGTTGGCTTTTATGTCTGGTGCTTAACCGGATAATGTTCTCTACTTTGGAATGCAGCTCTTCAAGCGAAAACGGCTTGGTTAAAAAATCCTGAACGGATTCCTTTAGTAACTTGTACTTTAACTGCTCATTGATTACAGCAGTCAGCATAATAACCGGAGTGTCGGCCAGCTCTTCTGTCTCGCGTATCTGGGCTACCATTTCATTGCCAGTCATTACCGGCATCATGACATCTGTGATAATCAGATCGGGTTTAACCACGAGTGCTTTCTCAAATCCTTCTTTCCCATTTGCAGCAGTCGATATCAAAAAGTCGGGAGACAGGCTTCGGCTAAGAAAATCAGTTATATCCTGGTTATCGTCCACAATCAGGATGGAGGATAACGAAACAGCCTGCGACGAAGGTCGTCTTTTTAGTTTTCCTGATTCCTGAAGGTAGGAATCATAGGCGACACGACTGCTTACATTCACTTTTTTTGCATGATCGTTTTCATGGACTTCAACTCCTTTCGGAGCTGTCAGGGGAAGGGTAACCTGAAATAACGCCCCTTTCTTAATTGAGTCTAAAATGACAACTTTCCCTTTGTGAAGTTCTGTAAATTCTTTCACAATCGATAATCCGAGTCCCGTACCTCCGTACAATTTCCCTTTCGGTCCATCAATTTGCTGAAAACGTTCGAATATCTTTTCTCTGTTCTCAATAGCTATTCCCGGACCGCTATCCTGTATCTCAAAAATCGCATTCTCGTGATCACTCGTTAATCGAATTACTATTTCACCTCCCGAAGGAGTAAAACGAAATGCATTGGACAAAAGGTTCTGAAGAATGCGTTGATACTTCTCAGCATCGAGTTCAACAATTAGTTTATCGGGCAATTGAATCGAATACTGAATTTTGTTTGATTTGGCGATGGAGTCAAAATAAGAGGTAATCAACCGGGTATTTTCAACCAGGTCAAAGCGCGAATAACATAGCGTCATCTGGTTTGCTTCAAGCTTGGAGATGTCCAGCAAATCGGTTACCCGACGGTGAAGAACATTGGCGTTTCTTTGTATAAGTTCCAGATCATGCCTGGCATTCCCATCAAGTTTTCCCTTCTTCAGTAATTCAGAAACAGGATTTATAATCAGGGTAAGCGGGGTGCGAAGCTCATGGCTGACATTTGTATAAAAGTGGGTCTTAAGTTTTTCTGCTTCTATAGATTTCTCATACAATTGGCTGACTCTTTCGTTTACTTCCTGCGAATCGTTTAACGCTTCTGAAATTTTTCTGTTAGCTCTTTTCAGCCTTTCCTGAACATCGCTAAAGAGAAAACCCATAATAGCAAATACCACTACTGAAAACAGAGCTTTGGGGTCTTCCAGCCTGAAGGACAATTCCTGCGGAATAAAGAAAAACCAAACCATCAGTGAAGATAAGACGGTACTTATAATACCAGCTTTAAGTCCTCCCACTCTTGCACTAAAAAAAACCGCAGGATAAAACAAGAACCAGACAAATGGGCTTATAAATGCCCACAATTGCCACTGAACCAATAATGCAATAAAAGGAATACAAATTGCAATAAAAAAGTTAGTTCGTCTTGTTTTATTTGATGGAGCGATCACAATAAATTAGCCTATTACAATACGGCACAACTTAAACAATGCTTAATCTATGCTTGTATTTATTATGGATGCTTGTAAAGTTAAATTAAAAAATATTTCCTGCCAAACGAATTGTCAATTTTGAGTCACGGATTAAACTGATAGAAAACTCATTATCGTCTTTTGTAAACAACCAGCCTGAAAATTTGGTGGAAATATATCTTTGAAATTAGCGACGACACCCAAGCGGAAATTACCACATCTAGTATTAGGCCCTTAATTGTACAGGAATAGAGTGCAGATAAAGGATGAGAAACGACAAGAAAATTATGTACATTTAATCATCAGGTAAACTCTTTAATCAAAAATCATCACCAAACACTATGCGGATTCGGGAGGCGAGTGAGTTTTGTTTTTCGTTACTGACGTTTTCAAGATTGTTGATACCATTTTTCTTTTTCCGCGCATTATCATTTAACGTTATGCGTCTTTCCATCGGGTCGGTCGTTGTTGTTTTGGTGGCTGAAAAAGGTCGTGTTTGGGTGTGCAGGTTTTTGCGGAAAATACTATTCGACGAAGGAGAATGGAGATTTTCTGCGAAACCGCAGGCTTGAACTTGCTAACCCTCAAAACACGGATTTACCTTTGTCATCAAAACAGCAGCACCGGGCGGGAAGGCCAGATTTTAAATCGTACATTGGAGAAAAAAGAACTTTTATATGGGTGATCGTAGAGATTAGCAACCCATTTTGCAAAAAGGGTAGTGAGACATTTTCCAAAAAATCTTAATGGTGCGCAGGCAACGGCAAGTGTAACGATTGAATGAGCGGGTCAACCCGTTTAGGGTGATTTAGCGAAATGGAAGAGTTACTCTTGCGCGGGAACCGAAAGCTTCTGAATGCAGGGAGAGAGGAACGAAAGACAGGAATGAAGGGGCTGAAGGGATGGGGCATAATGCCATTAAACGTTTTCCAAAATCTTGGGCGGCGGCAAAACAAGTGTGGATGTAGAATGAAAAGCAGCAAGGTCTGTCCGAAGGCAGGGCGAGCGAAGTGAAATGGTGCATATACTCTTGTGCGCGGTGCTGAAGGTTACTGAATGAAAGACATGTTCCGAATGTTTTTGGAGAAATGTATGGAACGAAGTTACCGGAAGCACAGGAGCTTTATTTGAGAATCTTGATGGTGCGGGCAAAGGCAAGTGTCACGATTGAATGAGCGGGTCAACCCGCTTAGGATGGGTGATTTAGCGAGTTGAAGGAGTTACTCTTGCGTGGGTACCAAAAGCTCCTGAATGTAGAAAGTAAGGAACGAAAGACCGGAATGAAGGGGCTGGAGGAATGGCAACATTGAATTTATATTTCTTTGAAAGCAAAAAACTGCTTGTTCTTTGAATGTCTAAAATAAGAATCCGGACAAATACAGACACTTTAGGTCAATTCATCCTCTATTTTCCAATATATCAATGCATTCCATAGATTCGTTGAGACTGAAATGGCAGAATTAAGATTTCTGGGTTCAGCCTCGCAATACTATGGTAGAAAAGCAAAACAGAAATATAGAAGAAGCAACTGAACGGGTGAAGGCTAGATTACCGTTAGAAAAACTACGTCTTATTTCCAAATACAAGGATTTGTCTGCTGAAGATTACGAACAGCTTATTAAAGATGCAGAAACCATTGCTCTTTTAATCTTGAAAGCCCTCTTTTTGAAGAAATAACACGCCATCCTGGTTCAAAATTTGCAGTATAATTCTATCTTCGATTTTAACTGAAAATATTACTGTAATGAGTGATTTAAGCCTATTCAAACAGTTTGCCCCTCAAGCGCCGAAACAATTTCAGGAAGGGAATAATGCGGTTATCTATACCCGGGTATCGTCAGCGGACCAGGAAGACAATACCAGCCTTGCATCACAGAAGAAACACTGTGAGATGTATGCAGATCGAAGGGGTCTAAATGTGGTTGGATATTTTGGCGGCACTTATGAGTCTGCTAAAACAGATGATAGAAAAGAGTTTAATCGGATGCTGACCTTTGTAAAACGTACAAAGAATATCAATTATGTGATAGTCTATTCGTATGAACGTTTTTCACGCTCTGGTATTAACGGGGCTTCCATTGCTGAAGATTTATTAAAGAAATATGGGGTTATGACCCTGGCTGCAACACAGGAGCTTGATCCGAGAACCCCGGCAGGTTCTTTTCAGCAAAAGATATTGTTCCTTTTTGGGCAAATGGATAATGAGCTAAGACGGGATAAGGTAATTACAGGAATGAAGGAACATCTTTTGAACGGTTATTGGGTCTGGCGAATACCATTTGGATACAAAGATTTAAATAAAGGGAAAGCTAATCAGCGTAATCTGGTGGTTAATGAACAAGGAAAGCTATTGAAAAGTGCGTTTGAGTTGAAAGTTTACAAGCAGCTCTCCAATGCAGAAATTTCAAGATATTTGTCCCGGATGGGATTAAATATTAATGAAAAACGACTGAATGAAATATTTTTAAATCCTTTTTATTGCGGACTTCTTACGAGTAAAATGATCCCGGGTCAAGTCATTGAAGGGAGGCATGAACCATTAGTTTCAAAAGAACTGTTTTTGGCGGTACACAATATCAGGGAGGAAAAGAGAAGTCAGGGTTTTGTGCATGACAAAGAAAATGATAACCTCCCGCTGAAAATTTTTATCCATTGTGATAAGTGCAAACAACCTCTGACAGGATATTTGGTTAAAAAGAAAGGACTGTATTATTATAAATGCAGCACCAAAGGATGTCAAGTAAACCGAAGTGCAAAAGCAATGCATGATTTATTTCGGGACCTATTAAAATGTTTTCAAATAGGAAAGGATGAGTTTGAAATAGTCAGAATTCAGTTAGAGGAGCAGATGAATGTTTTCTTTGCATCCAGTTTTAAAGATGCCAGAGTATTAAAAAGTAACCTGGCTGAGGTTAAAAAGAAATTGGAGGCTATTGAGGAAAGATTTGTCATTGGGGAGATTGACCGTAATCTTTACGATAAATTCAGACCCAAATATGAAAAGGACTGTTTTGAGATTGAACGGGAATTGAATAAGAGTGACGGATATTTCTCGAACCTCAAAAAAGTGATTGATTTTGCTATTAAAGTATGTCGTAATTCATTGATAATGTGGGATAATTTAGATTTTAATGGTAAGCAGGTATTTCAAAATTTGCTATTCCCGGAAGGAATTATCTATAATCGAGAATTCGATCAATATCGAACCACTAGGGTGAACACTTTTTTCTCAGCAATCCCGCAATTGAAGCGGGTTTTGGAACAAAATAAAAGCGGAAGTTTTGTCAATTTTGACGAAACATCCGCTTTGGTGCACTTTAGGCACTTCGAACTTGCACTTCGTCATGCGAAGCAAAAAATAACTCTTTGCTCGTATTATGGTTCAGTAATTTCTTAAATTTGGCTACAATCCTTTGCGAATAACATCACCCGGGGCATGAAACAAGTTTTCCTTTTCATATTAATTACCTTTTTCTCCATTATTTCAGTCAATGCTCAAAAAGTGGGACTAGTGCTGAGTGGCGGCGGCGCAAAAGGGCTGGCACATATCGCTGTCATCAGGGCACTCGAAGAAAACGGAATCCCGATTGATTATATCGCCGGAACGTCGATGGGCGCCATTGTGGCCGGATTGTACGCGGCAGGCTATTCGCCTGACGAAATGGAAAAACTGTTTAAATCGGAGCAGTTTAAATTCTGGTCAACCGGGCAAATTCAGGAAGAATACCGCTATTTCTTCAGCAAACGGGAGGACGATCCGTCGTGGTTTGAACTCGACCTGCTCAAAAAAGCTGATAAGCTGAAAATAATGCCCCCAACCAGCCTCATTCCCGAAGAACAAATGGACTTTGCCTTCATGGAAATGTTCTCTTCAGTAAATGCCATCAATAAAGGCGATTTCAACAAGCTTTTTGTTCCCTACTTCTGCATTGCCACCGATGTGTACAACAACCGTAAAGTGGTATTGCGCCAGGGTGATTTGGGAGAAGCTATTCGTGCTTCAATGACTTTCCCGTTGTATTTTAAGCCCATCGAGATTGACGGTTCCCTGTTTTTTGATGGAGGAATCGTGAATAATTTCCCGGTTCAGGATATGAAAGAGCTTTTCAATCCTGACGTGATTATTGGCCATAACGTTGCCAACAATCCTGAAAAACCGGATCCCGACAACATTATGGCGCAAATCGAGAACATGATCATGCAAAAAACCGATTATACTATCGATCCGCAGGACGGGATTTTTATGGAAACAACTTTCGACAATGTCGGCTTGCTCGATTTCAAAAAGATTGATCAGATTGAAAAGGCCGGATACGAAACGACGAACAAGTCTATCGAAATCATAAAAAACCGCATCAACCGGCGAATACGGCCTACCGAGCTTCAGCAAAAAAGGCAACAATTCAACCTAAAAAAGCCAACCATGAATTTTCAGAATGTTCAGGTTGAAGGCGTAACCGACGGTATGCAGCGCCAGTACATCATTCAGAGCTTAAAACACAATGCAAATATTGTTGACCTGAAGGAGCTCAAAAAAGAATATTTCAAACTTGTGGCCGACCCGCAAATAAAATCGCTGCGGCCAGTTGCCCGATACAATCCGGAAACCGGATATTTCGATTTGCACGTAATGGCCAAACAAAACACCCCCATGCAAATTAAATTCGGGGCGAATGTATCAACCCGACCCATTAACCAGGGTTTTATAAGTGGCGATTACCGAATATTCAATAAGCGTTCGTACACGCTGAGCACTAACATGTATTTTGGCCGTTTTTACAGCTCGATAAAGGCCGGTGCACGTATCGATTATCCGACACAATTACCATTTTACCTGGCAGGCTACTTCACCTTAAATCGCTGGGATTATTATTCATCAACAACCGAATTTGTTTTCGAAGATGTCCGCCCTCCTTACGTTATCCAGAACGAAAGCAACTTCAGGTTGGAAATGGGGCTCCCGCTGAACACCTGGGGAAAACTTACAATGGGTGGATCGTTTTCTAATGCAAAAGACAAATATTACCTGAATGAATCGATAAAAGTAACCGATACCGCCGATCGTACCAACTTCGAGGCAGTAACCGGATCGGTCAATATACTGTCGAACACCTTTAACGACAAGCAATATCCTACCGAAGGAATATCATCATGCCTGTCGCTCAATTACATTTCAGGAAAGGAAGAAAATGTTCCGGGAAGCACATCAAACAGTACTATCTTGCAGGAATTTAATCACAACTTTTACCTTCTGAAAGGAAATTACGACCGGTACTTCAAAATCAGCCGCCATTTTACGCTCGGACTTATGGCCGAAGGAGTTTTCAGCAATAAAAAACCTTTCAGCAACTATGTTTCAACAGTTTTATCGGCGCCATCATTTAATCCGATTCCTCATAGTAAAACCATTTACCTGAATGAATTTCATGCCAATAAATATGTGGCTTCAGGAATTAAGGGTGTTTTTGTTTTTTCAGATGCCTTACATCTCAGAGCCGAAGTATATGGTTTTGCACCAGTCAGGGAAATAATGGAAACCACAAACCACATGGCCATTTACAATGAGAAAAATTTCTCATCCGTTAAATTTATGGGCTCGGGAGCTTTGGTATTTCAATCGGCAATTGGACCGATCAGTTTTTCGGTCAGTTACTACGACAAAAGCCAGACGAATTTATTTGCCATGCTGAACGTGGGATACATTCTCTTCAACAAAAGGGGCTATTAAAATTTCTCCGAACAATTGAAGCGAAGTAAGACAGAAGGCTTACTTTTGCTACTTATACAAATCCCTAAAATTGATAATCATGCTAAAAGTAAACGAATAGATC
>JAJZSZ010000149.1 GCA_021849365.1 Bacteroidota bacterium
TTGCCCTTTGGATGCGCGGAATGAATTTCTCCATTTCAGCCGGAGTTGGTTTCATTGCCTTATTTGGGGTTGCTGTGCTGAACGGAATCGTGCTGATCGCCGAGTTTAACCGCCTCGAAAAAGAAGGTGTGACCGACATTTACGAACGAATCCGGAAAGGCTTGCACACCCGACTTCGACCGGTAATTATGACGGCTGCAGTGGCATCGCTTGGATTCCTACCGATGGCCTTGTCATCATCTGCAGGCGCCGAAGTGCAAAAACCATTGGCCACAGTGGTTATTGGCGGCTTGATTTCTGCAACGATTTTGACACTGATCATTCTTCCGATTTTCTACATCTATTTTTCAGGAAAAAAGAAAAGATTATCCGGGAAAAACATAGCTACAATTCTTGTGATTGTCGCGTTGTTTGGTGCAAATCAGACGCAGGCGCAGGAAAAGAAAACCATCAAACTGCACGAAGCCATCCAAATGGCACTAGACAGCAACCTTACGGTACGCTCGTCGGGCTATTCGCTGGAAGTTCAGAAAGCCTTGAAAGGTGCGGCCTGGGATTTCGGCAAAACCAACATTGACGGGCAATTCGGGCAATTCAACTCCTATTCCAAAGACAACAGTTTTACGCTTTCGCAGTCGTTCGAATTTCCTTCGGTGTATGCCAATCAGCACAAGCTGGCCAAAGCCAACGTGAAAAGCAGCGAATGGCAACTGAAAACTTCGCAGCTCGAAATCGCTACCCAGGTGAAGCAAGTGTATTGGCAACTGGCTTATTTGTACTCGAAAGAAAAGTTGCTGAATTACCAGGACAGCCTGTATTCGGGATTTATGAAAGCTGCTGAATTGCGCGCCAAAGTGGGCGAAACCAACAAATTAGAGATGATCACTGCCCGCTCGCAGAGCATGGAAATCAAAAACCAGTTGCAGCAAATTCAGGCCGACAAAACGATATTGGCGCGTCAATTACAGACTTTACTGAATACCAAAAGCCAGCTCATTCTGGCAGACACGGTTTTGAAACAAATCGATTTTCAGCAGATTTCTCCTGAAAACAGTCTGGCCGAAAATCCTTCGCTGGGCTACGCCAATCAGCAGGTTGCCATTTCTCACATAGAAAAACAACTGGAAGTAAGTCGCACCCTACCCGATTTTTCTGTGGGCTATTTTAGTCAGACTATGAAAGGCGAACAGGAAGTGAGCGGTCTGCCACGCAGTTTTGGTCCGGGCGACCGATTCAACGGCATTCAGGCCAGCATTGCCATCCCGCTTTGGTACTCGCCGTTTGCCGCTAAAATAAAGGCTGCAAAACTGAAAGAGCAAGTTGCCAGCACCGATGCCGAACAGTATTCTAAAACGCTGGAAAGCAATTACCAATCGTTGATCGATCAATACCAAAAATACCTGAAAAGCATTACGTATTACGAAAAGCAGGCGATTCCAGAAGCCAGCCTGATTATCAGTCAGGCCACGCAAAGCTACAAAGTCGGAGTGCTCGATTACCTCGATTATGTGCTCAGTTTGGGCCGCGCCTTGACCATTCGCCAGAATTATTTGGACGAGCTGAACAACTGCAACCAGACGGTTATTAATCTGGAATTTCTTTCAGGAAAAAAATATTAATAAACTATCCCTGACAGGGTTTTGAACCTTGTCAGGGATAAAAACATAATACTATGTCAAAATACAGATACATCACAAGCCTACTCTTAATTGCGCTATTTGCCTGCAACGGTACTCCGAAAAAAGCTGAGGAACACGATCACGAAGCTGAACACGAGGAAGTTCTGCCGGACGATATTGTTGAAATGCGCGATGACCAAATCAAGCTGGCAAATATTGAAACCGGCTCCATCGAGATGCGCGCCATGAGCGGCACACTGAAAGTAAACGGCATCATTTCCGTGGCACCTCAAAATCTGGCCACCGTTTCAGCACCGCTGGGTGGTTTTATCAAAAGCACCACACTGATGCCCGGCAATTCAGTTTCGAAAGGACAAACGCTGGCAATTATTGAAAACCAGCAATTTATTGATATTCAGCAAAGCTATCTGGAAACCAAAAACAAATTTGAATTTACGGAAGCCGATTACAAACGAAGCGCTGAGCTTTATAAAGCCGACATTTCTTCGGCCAAGAACTTTCAGCAAATCAGCAGCGATTACAAAACGCTGAAGGCTCAAATCAAAGCCTACGAGGAAAAACTGCTCCTGATTGGCATTAATCCAGCCGGGTTGAACGAAGATAACATCAGCAGTTCGGTCGCTCTGAAATCGCCCATTTCAGGCTTCGTTAAAACCGTTGGCATTAACCTTGGCAAATCGGTTTCGCCAACCGACGTTTTGTTCGAAATAGTCAACAGTAGCAAGCTTTTCCTTGAACTGACGATGTTCGAAAAAGATGCAGATAAAGTTGCTCAGGGACAAAAAATCAGGTTTTACATCAACAATGAAACCGAGCCACACGACGCGGTGATTTCACATACAGGAGGTTCGATCAACTCCGACAAAACTTATAAAGTTTATGCGAATGTAACCGATGATTGTAAGAATGTTTTGCCAGGAATGTACGTAAATGCCATCATTGAAACCTCCGGAAATCAGGTTGCCGCTCTCCCATCGGATGCCATCGTAAGTTTCGATGACAAGGATTACATCTTCATCTTCGACAAAAACAAGGAAGAAGATGGCAAACCATTTACCGAATACAAGATTATTGAAGTGCGGAAAGGTGTAACCGACAATGGCTTTACCGAAGTTATTCTACCCGACGGATTCGATGTTTCAACAGCCAAAGTTGTTGTAAAAGGAGCCTATAACTTATTGGCAGCCAAAAAAAATGCAGGAGAGATGGCTTGCTAACGAAACATTCACCTTTTTGATTTGTATCTTTCCGGAGTAATAAATAAAACACTCAAAATTCGCTAACATGAAAATCGGAATAATCATCGAAACCAAGGAGTTTGAAAAAGCCTGGAACGCTTTCAGATTTGCCGTTACCGCAAAAAAGCAGGGCTACGAAGTCAAGGTTTTTTTAATGGGCGAAGCCGTTGAATGCGAAGGTTTGACTCACGAAAAATACAATGTTGACGAGCAATTGAAAAAATTCGTGGAAATTGGCGGCGAAATACTTGCCTGCGGAACCTGCTTAAAATCGAGGCATCTCGAAAGTACGGAATCCTGCCCTATTTCAACAATGGTTGATTGTGTTGAGTTAGTTGTATGGGCCGACAAAATGATCACTTTCTAAATAAATGGAGAACAGATTCGACTGCTGAATTTGTTCTCCATTCTCATAATTCAGAAATCTCAGTTTTGTTAATAATTCCTAAGTGCACGTGTGATCGGGAACAATCAACAAGATTTCCTTTATCTTTGAAAAACATTTAGTTTGGATGAAGTGTTCCAAGTTATAGAATGAAAAGGATCCTTTCCATATCAATCGCTCTGCTGATGCTGCTTTCGGGTATGCAGCTCACCATTTCGCGCCATTACTGCGGTGGTGAACTGGCCGATTCGAAAGTTTCAGTGACAGGACATGTAGCTTCATGTGGTATGGAAGGCGAAACCGACGAATGCACACAACCCGGCAACCATGTCGAATCGAGTTGCTGCAACAATCAGGTTTCAACTTACGCGATCGATCACAATTTTGCACCGTCGTTCACTAGTTTCAAAGCTTTTGAGCAGCCGGTTTTGCAGGTTTTCATTCTTCCTGAAATACAGAATTTCAACGCAATCACTGCATACAACCGCATTTACACTGATGTCAGTCCGCCACCCAGTTGGTTGGTCAGCGACGTAAATCTCCCGGACATTGGTGTGTTCCGGATTTGATGTTTTTAACCACGAAGAACACTAAGTTTTTCACAAAGGGCACGACGGTTGAATTTCAATCATTGAATGTTCATTTGCGATTACTCCTGTGAAAAACTCCTTCATTCGACAAAAATTCATGGTGTTCTTGGTGCCTTCTTCGTGCCCTTTGTGGTTAAATCTTTAAACATCAAATTCAAAACAAAATGAAAACATTAGTAAAAATTACCATCATAGCCTTATTGGCTGTTGTATTCACTTCTAACAACAGCGTTTTTGCTGCAAATCCAAAAACTGAAAAGCTCAAAGTTTCAGGAAATTGCGACATGTGTAAAGCACGTATCGAAAAGGCTGCCAAAATCGACGGCGTTACCAAAGCCGAATGGAGCGAAAAATCCAAAACCTTAACGGCTACTTTCGATCCGGCAAAAACCAGCATCGACGCCATTGGCAAAAAAATCGCTGAAGCCGGCCACGATAACGACAAAGCAAAAGCTACAAATAAAGCATACGACAAACTTCCGGGCTGCTGCCAGTACCGGTAGAAGATGTGAAAATTTGGGGATGTGAAGATTTGGAAATTATTTGAAGCATAACATTGCTCCATTAATTTTCAAGTCCTCAAATCTCTTCATTTCCAAATTCTCAAATTTCCTCATCTTCAAACCATTATCATGTTTAACCGACTTGTCAAATATTTTCTCGACAACCGGCTGGTGGCGTTTATCATTCTGTTTTCCTTTATTGGCTATGGTTTGGTGACCATGCCTTTCAACTGGAAGACAGGCTTTTTGCCACGCGATCCGGTTCCTGTCGATGCCATTCCCGATATTGGCGAAAACCAGCAGATTGTGGCAACCGAATGGATGGGCCGTTCGCCCAAAGACATTCAGGATCAGGTGAGTTACCCGCTCACCACTGCCCTGCTTGGTATTCCCGGCGTACAAACCATTCGCAGCACGTCGATGTTCGGAATGTCGTTCATTTACATTATTTTCAAGGATGACGTCGATTTCTACTGGAGTCGCTCGCGTATCCTCGAAAAGCTCAACTCTTTGCCTGCCGGCACTTTGCCCGAAGGCGTTCAACCCACGCTTGGGCCCGATGCCACTGCGCTCGGTCAGATTTTCTGGTACACGCTCGAAGGCCGCAACCCGGCCACCGGCGAGCCTTCCGGAGGCTGGAACCCACAGGAATTGCGCACCATTCAGGACTTTTACGTCAAATACAGTTTGTCAGCTGCCGAAGGGGTTTCCGAAGTGGCTTCCGTGGGCGGATTCGTCAAGGAATACCAGGTTGACCTGAATCCTGAAGCGCTGAAAGCATTCGGCGTTTCCACCATGGACGTGATGAATGCCGTGCGAAAAAGTAACCTCGACATTGGCGCCGAAACCATCGAACTGAACCGTGTGGAATACATCATTCGTGGTCTGGGCTATGTGAAAAACCTCGAAGACCTGGAGACTTCGGTGATTGCCGTTCGCAACAATGTGCCAGTCCGCATAAAAGATGTAGCCAACGTGTCGTTTGGTCCAGCAACGCGTCGCGGCGGGCTCGACAAAGCCGGCTCCGAAGCTGTTGGTGCGGTGGTAGTTGCCCGCTACGGCTCCAACCCGATGGAGGTGATCAACAACGTGAAAGCCAAAATTGCTGAAATTGAGGCCGGATTGCCGCAAAAAACATTGGCCGATGGCTCGGTTTCGAAAGTTACCATCGTGCCGTTTTACGACCGCACCGGACTGATTAAAGAGACTATCGGGACACTCGAATCAGCGCTTTCGCATGAAATTCTGATAAGCATCATCGTTATCATCGTGCTGGTAATGAACATGCGGGCATCCATCATAGTTGCCGGGCTGCTGCCAATCGGGGTTTTGATGACCTTCATCCTGATGCGTTTCTTCGGTGTAGATGCCAATATCGTCGCCCTTTCGGGTATTGCCATTGCCATTGGTGTGATGGTCGATATCGGGATTGTGGATGTGGAAAACATACTCCGGCACCTCGAAATGCCTGAAAATAAAGGCGCCCGGGGAAAGAAACTACTTGCCATAGTATATAAAGCAACCACCGAAGTGCGCGATGCCGTGGTAACCTCAATTGCCACCACCATCGTTAGCTTTTTGCCGGTTTTCGCGATGGAAGCCGCTGAAGGAAAGCTGTTCCATCCGCTGGCATTCACTAAAACATTCGCGCTGATTTCGGCCTTTTTGTTGGGTATTATCGTGTTGCCGACCCTCGCTTATTTGTTGTTTTCCATTCGGTTTGACACCGGTAAAATCCGGAAAGTCTGGAATGGTATTTTGATAGGCGCCGGAATCGTTATAGTTATCGTCTGGCAGGTATGGCCGGCATTGGCTTTAACGGCAATCGGCATTAACAATTTGCTAGATTACCGCTGGCCAAAGCACCGGAAAGAATATCCGAACTACATCAACGTCGGAATTGCAGTTCTTGTCGCCGTTTTCTATCTGGCTGAAGAATGGCTTCCGCTGGGCGCACACAACAGCTTAATAGTTAATTTCTTATTTGTTGCCGGAATTGTAGCCGTCATATTACTGGCGCTGCTTTCAATGGTTCATTTTTACGAATCAATCATGCGCTGGTGTCTCGAAAACAAATGGAAATTTCTGCTGCTTCCGGCCTTTACCCTGCTCTTCGGATTGCTTGTCTGGCAGGGAACCGAGCGTATTTTCGGTTTTGCCGCCAATGGCTTTGAAAAGCTGGGCTGGAGTAGTTTCAGGCAAACCGCTCTCTGGCAAAAATCGGCCAAAGCATTTCCCGGAACCGGCAAGGAATTTATGCCTTCGCTCAACGAAGGTTCGTTCCTTTTGATGCCCACCAGCATGCCCCATTCGAGCATTGAAATGAACCTCGATTACATTGAAACGCTTGACAAACGGCTGTCGGCCATTCCTGAAGTGGAAGTGGCTGTCGGCAAATGGGGACGCGTCAATTCGGCGCTCGATCCCGCTCCGGTGCAAATGTTCGAGAACACCATCAATTACCGTCCCGAATACATTCTGGATGAGAACGGTCACCGCATGCAGTTTAAAACCGACCGCGACGGCAGTTTCGTCCTGAAAAACGGAGGAAAATACAATCCTGAGAAAGAAGCTTTCAGGATAATTCCCGCAGACAGTCTTGTCCCGACCACCAATGGCGATTATTTCCGTCAGTGGCGGCCGCACATCAAAAAGCCAAACGACATCTGGAATGAAATCGTGAAAGTAACCAACATTCCCGGACTGACCTCGGCGCCTAAATTGCAGCCGATTGAAACCCGATTGGTGATGCTCTCGACTGGGATGCGCGCCCCGATGGGATTGAAAGTTTATGGTCCCGACCTGGAAAGTATCGAGAAAGCAGGTTTGCAGTTTGAGCAGGCGCTGAAGGATGTTCCGTCGGTAAAAGCAACCTCGGTGTTTTACGACCGCGCCGTTGGAGCGCCCTACCTTGAAATTAAACTAAACCGTGAAGCGATGGCCCGTTACGGCATGAGCGTGAGCGATGTGCAGGAAATTTTGCAGGTGGCGGTTGGCGGAATGGCGCTGAGCAATTCGGTGGAAGGACGCGAGCGTTTCCCGATGCGGGTGCGCTATGCCCGCGAGTTACGCGACAATCCGGAAGACCTCAAACGCATCCTGATTCCGGCCATGAACGGCGTACAGATCCCGTTGAGCGAGATTGCCGATATCGACTACACACGCGGCGCACAGATGATCCGCAGCGAAAATACCTTCCTGGTTGGCTATGTCATTTTCGATAAAACGGAAGGCAAAGCAGAAGTAGATGTGGTGGACGAAGCCAACAAAATCCTGAAGCAAAAAATGGATTCAGGCCAACTGACTCTGCCTAATGGCGTTACCTATAAATTCGCCGGAAACTACGAACACGAAATGCGTGCCACCAAACGGCTGGCCATTGTGGTTCCACTGAGTTTGCTGGTGATTTTGCTGCTGCTGTACTTCCAGTTCCGCACGGTCACCGCTTCACTCATCCATTTTTCAGGCGTTTTCGTGGCATTTGCAGGCGGATTTATCATGTTGTGGCTCTACGGTCAGGATTGGTTCATGAACTTCGCAATCGCCGGAATAAACCTGCGTGACTTGTTCCAGATGCATCCGATTAACCTGAGTGTCGCGGTCTGGGTCGGTTTTATAGCCCTCTTCGGAATTGCCACCAACGACGGCGTCATCATGGGGACCTATATCCACCAAACGTTCGAGCAGCGCCATCCCGGAACGGTTCACGATGTACGCGAGGCTGTAATTGCCGCCGGACTGAAGCGTGTTCGCCCGGCAATGATGACCACCGCAGTGGCTGTTATTGCCTTGCTGCCGGTACTCACTTCCACCGGAAAAGGCGCCGACATCATGGTTCCGATGGCTATTCCAACGTTTGGAGGGATGATCATCCAGGTAATGACCATCTTCGTGGTGCCAATGTTCCAGTCGATGTGGCGGGAATGGGCGGTCACCCATCAGAAACCTGAAGTTGAACAATCAAATACCGATCAGGATGAAAGCTTCAATATATAAAAAGCTAATATTATTGACGTTAGCAGTTATAGCCTGCACAATTTCTAAAGGACAGAAGAGCGATTCGCTGATGAATTATCTGGAAATTGCAGCCAAAAATAACCCGACCGTTTTGCAAAAACTGGCGGAATATGAGGCTTCACTGCAAAAAGTTCCGCAGGTGGGCAGTTTACCCGACCCCGAATTGAGTACAGGAATTTTCCTGAGCCCGATGGAATTGGTTGCCGGAAAACAGGTTGCCGACATACGTTTGATGCAGATGTTTCCTTGGTTTGGAGTGTTGAAAGCCGCAAAAGACGAGATGAGCCTGATGGCCAAAGCCAAACTGGAAACCCTGCGCGACGCCAAATTGCAGGTATTTTACGATGTTCAGCGAACCTACTTCGAACTGCAAAAGATCGATCAGTCAATCCGCATTGCCGAAGAAAACCTGGAAATTCTGAGAACTGTCGAACGGTTGTCGATGGTTAAATTTAAGTCGGCGGCAAGTAGCAGTTCTGTTGGTACTTCAGGAAGTGGAATGTCATCGGCATCCACTCCTGGCGCTAAATCTGCTTCAGGAATGGGTGGAATGGGCGGAAATCAAGGAGCTAATTCCGGTCAGTCAAATTCTGCATTAAGCAACAATTCTGCACCAATGAGTTCTTCCGGCGGTTCAGGATTAGCTGATTTATACCGCGTTCAGATTGAAATCAGTGAGCTAGGAAACAGCATTTCACTGCTCAAAAATCAACAGCAGACGATTGCGGCTCGCTTCAACAGTTACCTTAACCGAAAGCCACAAACGCCTGTGCAACTGGCAGAAAAGCTGTCAGCCGACTCGCTGGATATTTCGCTCCAGTCGGTTTCCGACAGCATGTTGCAACACAACCCGATGCTCGGCATGTTGCAGTACGAGCAGCAATCGCTGGATGCCCGCAAGGACATGGTGACCAAAATGGGCTACCCGATGGTTGGTCTGGGAGTGAACTATTCGCTGATCAAGATGGATCCGGCTGCTATGGCTCCCGAAATGAACGGGAAAGACATGGTGATGCCGATGGTAACGCTTACTTTGCCCATTTACCGGAAAAAGTACAAAGCCATGCAAGAGGAAGTGAAGTTACAGAAAGCGGCTAGTGAGCAAGGATTTCAGGCGACAGCCAATGCCCTGCAAACCGAGTATTACGAAGCCATTCAGTTGTTTCAGGATGCCCAGCGGCGAATAAAGCTTTACCAAAACCAAGCTGATTTGGCGAATAAATCGCTGAATATCCTGATGAAAAGTTTCTCTGCTTCGGGTTCGGGATTGACTGATTTGCTTCGCATTCAGCAGCAAACGCTCGATTACGAAACCCGTCAAATTGAAGCTATTGCCGACAACAATACGGCCATTGCATGGCTGAAACGGTTGATGGCCAATTCAAAAATTCAGTAAAAATGACAATTATGAGCAAGATATTTTCAAATCAATACGTTCGTGGTGGCCTGTTTGTGGCTGCCGGACTGTTCCTAGGCTGGCTGTTTTTTCATTCTCCGGAAAAGCACGAAGAGGGACACAATCATTCAGCAGACGAAACAAAGAAGGACGTGTGGACCTGCTCGATGCACCCGAATATTCGCATGGAAGAGCCAGGCAAATGCCCGATTTGCGCAATGGACCTGATTCCATTAAGCACCATGAGTTCTTCAGGCTCCGACGCGATGGCGGTTCATTTTACCAAAGAAGCAGCCCAGTTGGCCAATGTGCAAACGTCGGTGGTTTCCGGGCAAAATCCGGAGAAAGAGTTGCGGCTGTACGGAAAAGTGCAGGCTGACGAGCGCTTGCTTCAA
>JAJZSZ010000150.1 GCA_021849365.1 Bacteroidota bacterium
CTTTTTGGGCATCAACCCGTTTGGTTTGTCGGATACCTATGCCAATTACCATACTCAGGTGGTGAACCACTCGAAAATAAACTACGCGTATTGCAAAGACAATCCGCAGAAATACTACGGCTACAGCGAGAATTGCTGGGGATTAACCGCCAGCGACATCAAGGATGGATACACGGCCAGTTCGCCAACCAATGACCAAAGTTTCATTGCACCAACGGCGGCCATTTGTTCCATGCCTTTTACTCCTGAAGAATCGATGCAGGCTTTAAACTTTTTTTATTACAAGCTTGGCGATAAAATCTGGAAGCAATACGGATTTGTCGATGCGTTCAGTCTCGATAAAATCTGGTTTGCCGATTCGTTTCTGGCTATTGATCAGGGACCACAAATTGGCATGATTGAAAACTACCGGACAGGTTTGCTCTGGAAGCTTTTCATGTCGTGTCCCGAAGTTCAGGCCGGATTGACCAAACTTGGATTTACATACAAACTACAATGAACATACTATTACGATTATCAATAGTGGGACTGGTTGCAGCAATCAGTTTCACAGCATGTACAGGCAGCAGCGCGAAGCAGAGAAAGGATGAAAAAACCGTGCAAAAACTTTCTGACAATCAGCTTCTCGATACGATTCAACACCAAACATTCCAGTATTTCTGGGATGGTGCCGAGCCCAATTCAGGAATGGCTTGCGAACGCATTCATACCGACGGCAATTATCCTGAAAACGACCAGCGGGTGGTTACATCCGGAGGTTCAGGATTTGGGGTAATGTCGATCGTGGTTGGAATGGAGCGCGGATTTATTACCCGAGAAGCAGGCGTAGAGCGTCTGGCAAAAATTGCCGGGTTCCTCGAAAAAGCAGATCGCTTTCACGGTGCATGGCCGCACTGGCTGCATGGCGAAACGGGCAAAGTAAAACCATTTGGCGGCAAAGACAACGGCGGCGACATTGTTGAAACGGCTTATCTGGTTCAGGGCTTGATTTGTGTAAAAAATTACCTGAAACAGGATGTTCCGGCAGAAAAGGAGCTGGCCGATAAAATTGCCAAATTGTGCAACGAAGTGGAATGGAGCTGGTACCAAAACGGGAAACCGGCTTTGTACTGGCACTGGTCGCCCAACTACAACTGGGAAATGAATTTTGCCATTGAAGGCTACAACGAATGCCTGATTGCCTACATTTTAGGAGCCAGCTCGCCAACCTATCCGCTTTCACCCGAGGCGTACCACAAATGCTGGGCGCGCAGTGGCGGTATCAACGGCGAAACAACCAAATACGGTTATACCCTGAAATTGAAACACAACGGCGCTGCCGAATATGGCGGTCCGCTGTTTTGGGCGCACTATTCTTACCTGGGGCTCGATCCTCGAAACCTGAAGGACAAATACGCCAATTACTGGGATGAGAACCGCAACCAGGTGTTAATCGACTACAATTACTGTGTCGAAAATCCGAAGAAATTTAAAGGCTACGGACCTGATTGCTGGGGATTAACCGCCAGTTACTCGGTAAAAGGATACGACGCGCATCAGCCAGCCAACGACAAAGGGGTAATTTCACCAACAGCAGCGCTGTCGTCGTTTCCATACACTCCTGAAGAAAGTATGCGTGCAGCCCGCTATTTCTACGAAAAAATGGGCGATCAGCTTTGGGGGAAATATGGTTTTTACGACGCCTTCAGCGAAACCGAAAACTGGTGTCCGCCGCATTACCTAGCCATCGATCAGGGTCCAATTGTGGTGATGATTGAAAATTACCGTTCGCAGTTGTTGTGGAAACTGTTCATGCAGGATAAAGACGTTCAGGCTGGATTGACCAAACTGGGATTCACATTTTAAGCCCCAGAATTGCCACGGTTTATTTACAATTTGAGGATTGACAATTTACAATTGAATAATTCTATTGCGCTTTTTGTGGTTTTTACCATATTTGCACCTACCACAAGGCTACAAACAAGATTAAAAAACAAACACATGAAAAAATCACAAAGCTTGTTGATTTTGATTGCGCTATTCGTATCTCTATTCGTTTCGTGTAATCAGCAATCAAACTCCGGCGGCGATCAGAAAATGAACGCCTTTATTGACGACCTGATGGGCAAAATGACCCTCGACGAAAAACTGGGTCAGCTCAACCTACCTGCCTCCGGTGACATTATTACCGGTGCCGGCAGCAACAACAACATCGTAGACAAAATCAAGGAAGGCAAAGTTGGAGGTCTGTTCAACATCAAATCAGCCGAAAAAATTCGTGCCGTACAGCAAATCGCGGTGGAACAAAGCCGTTTGAAAATTCCGCTTCTTTTCGGAATGGACGTTATTCATGGTTACCAGACCGTTTTCCCGATTCCGTTGGGATTGTCGTGTAGCTGGGACATGGCAGCCATCGAAAAAAGTGCTCGAATTGCAGCTCAGGAAGCCAGTGCCGATGGTATTTGCTGGACATTCTCACCAATGGTTGACATTGCCCGTGATCCGCGCTGGGGCCGTGTTTCAGAAGGTTCAGGCGAAGATGCTTACCTCGGTTCGCAAATTGCCAAAGCCATGGTAAAAGGTTACCAGGGCGACGACCTGAGCCAGAACAACACCATTTTGGCCTGCGTGAAACATTTCGCACTGTATGGCGCTGCTGAAGCTGGTCGCGATTACAATACCACCGATATGAGCCGCATCCGCATGTACAATGAATATTTGCCTCCTTACCTTGCCGCTGTTGACGCAGGCGTGGGCACGGTGATGGCTTCGTTCAACGAAATCGATGGAATTCCGGCCACCGGAAACAAGTGGTTGTTAACCGACTTATTACGCAATCAATGGAAATTCAACGGATTTGTGGTGACCGACTACACCGGAATCGCCGAAATGACCGCGCACGGCATGGGTGACCTGAAACAGGTTTCGGGTTTAGCCCTGAATGCCGGAGTTGACATGGACATGGTAAGCGACGGTTTGCTGACCACCTTGGAAGAATCGCTGAAAGAAGGCAAAGTGAGCCAGCAGGCGATTGATCAGGCTTGCCGCCGCATTCTGGAAGCCAAATACAAGCTCGGACTGTTCGACGATCCATACCGCTATTGCGATGTAAACCGCGCCAAAAACGAAGTTTTCACTCCTGAAAACCGTCAGGCTGCCCGCGAAATTGCTGCTCAATCGTTGGTTTTGCTGAAAAACGACAAACAAGTTCTGCCAATTCAGAATAAAAAGACCATCGCGTTGGTTGGCCCGTTGGCCGACAATGCCGAAAATATGCCGGGAACATGGAGCGTTGCTGCCGATTTTTCGAGATCCGTTTCACTGCTTCAGGGTTTGAAAAATGCTGTTGGAAGCACCGCAAACATTCTGTACGCCAAGGGAACCAACGTAGTGAGCGATCCTGATTTGGATGCCCGCATCAGCATTTTCGGCAAGCCAACCAAATGGGACAAACGCTCTCAAAAAGAGATGATTGCCGAAGCAGTTGCCGCTGCCCGCAAAGCCGATGTGGTTGTTGCCGCTGTTGGCGAATCGGCCGAAATGACCGGCGAAGCTGCCTGCCGCACCGATATTACCCTTCCTGAAAATCAGAAAGAATTGCTCGAAGCTTTGCTGGCAACCGGAAAACCATTGGTGATGGTGCTTTTTACCGGCCGTCCGCTGGCTATTGTTTGGGAAAAAGCCAATGTTCCTGCTATCCTGAATGTTTGGTTTGCAGGTTCTGAAGCCGGCGATGCCATTGCTGATGTGCTGTTCGGAAAAGTAAATCCATCAGGAAAACTGACTATGACATTCCCGCAAAATGTTGGACAGGTGCCGATTTTTTACAGCCACAAAAATACCGGTCGTCCACTGCCCGAAGGCAAATGGTTCCAGAAGTTCCGCTCGAATTACCTCGATGTGTCGAACGATCCGCTTTATCCGTTTGGCTACGGCTTGAGCTACACTTCGTTCGATTATAAAAACCTGAAATTGTCTTCAACCGAGTTGAATTCAACCGGCGAATTGAAAGTTTCGGTTGATGTTACCAACTCCGGAAATTACGACGGTGCCGAAGTGGTTCAGTTATATACTCAGGATCTGGTTGGCAGTGTTACCCGCCCTGTGAAAGAGTTAAAAGGCTTCCAGAAAGTATTCCTGAAAAAAGGCGAAACCCGCTCAGTGGAATTTACTCTTGCTGAAAAAGACCTGCGTTTCTATAACAGTGACCTGAAATTCGTTAGCGAGCCCGGCGACTTCAAGGTATTTGTCGGAACCAGTTCGGCCAATACATTGGAATCCGGATTTGTGCTTAAGTAAAAACATCAAATACGAATGCCTCAGGAAACATATTTTGATCCATGTTTTCTGAGGCGTTCTTGTTTTGTCGTATTTTTGAGGACAACCGAATCAAAACCTAAATCAATGAACTACCGATATCTGCTTGTCTGTTTTCTTTTATTTTTGGCTGCGTTCTCGTTTGGTGAAACACCTCATAAAACAGGAAACCCGGAACTCATCTCAAAAATCAAATCAACTTCAGGATTGGTAGCTTTATGGGATTTCAAGGAGAAAGCTGGAAAACCACGCAAAGCTTTTGGAAAAGGAAAATTCCCGCTTACAGAACAAAAAGGAACTGTACCTCGGGAAAATGAAGGGCCTTTATCAGGCTATTCCGCCATTTTTCGCGACAGTGCTTTTTTGAGTTTACCCAATAATATGACCGGAGAACTTAATATTCATGGCAAAAACCAGGGCGTAACCCTAATGGCATGGGTAAAATGGGAAGGTAAAACCGGCTTTGTGGGCGGCATGTGGAACGAATATGCTTCCGGAGGAAAACGGCAATACGGGCTTTTTGTGAGTTTGCCCTATTACAATGGAGGTGATCAGGTGTGCGGACATATTTCCAGTACCGGAAAACCAACTCCGCCATTCCCTTATTCGATCGACTATTCGGCAAGCAAACAAATCGTTGAAAAAAGCAAGTGGCAATTTGTGGCGTTTACCTACGACGGACAATACATCCGCTCGTATCTGAATGGCGAGTCTGAAGCACGCGAGCCTGAATTGATTGATCACACCAAAGGATTTCCCGGTTATCCGGAAGGAATTACTCATTCGAAAAATCCGTACTTTTTTCCTGAAGGAATGGGAAACAACGGATCGGATTTTACGGTTGGGGCAGTATTGCTGGCCCGAGGAATGGGAAACTATTTCCGCGGTCAAATTGGCGGACTGGCCGTTTTCAATCGGGCATTAAATCCGGAGGAAATCGCGAAATTCAAATAGTCTTCTAGTTCAATTTCCATGTTTCAATGTTGTCGAGATTGAAAATTCATTCTTTGTGCCTTTGTGTTTAAATAAAATCCCGATCATGAAAAGATTACTATTCATACTCATAATATTCCCTTTGCTCCTCACTTTCCAGGTGAACGCTCAAGAGCCTGAGGACAGCGTGATTGTGGTTAAAGGCCAGGTAAGTGATTATACCATCACCCTGAAAAAGAAGAAATTCCGCACCGGTCAGGTACTCGGCCCCGATGGTAAGCCGCTGGAAGGAGCCACGGTAATGTATCAGTACAGCCCGGCGCACGACAATACCGATGCCAATGGAATGTACCGCATTGCCGATTATGGCGATACCATCATGGTAGTGTACTACCCCGGAATGGAAATGACTCCGGTAACTGTGAAGCGGTCGGATAGTAAGGTTAATTTCAGGTTGACACCCCAAAAAACAGCTTCAGTAAAAGCCGAAAAAACGCGGGCAACTGAATGGTTCGATCCGTTGAACGATCATCCCAAAACCTTCTGCAACCCGGTAAACATCAGCTACAATTTTGAGCCATACAACAACAATGTAAAGGCGAATGGCTCGTTCCGTTCCTCAGCCGACCCGATGCTGGTGAACTACAAAGGCGAATATTTCTTGTTTTCGACTAACCAGGGCGGATTTCATGTCTCGAAAGATTTAAGCCACTGGGAATTTGTATATGCCAGTTTCCAGCGCACCCCCACCGACGATGACCAGTGTGCTCCGACAGCTTACGTGAGTGGCGACACACTGTTTTACACCGGATCGACCTATCGCGGCCTGCCCGTTTGGTACAGCACCGACCCGAAAAGCAGTCGCTTCAAGCGGAAAATAGAATCGGTTTCGCTGCCGTTCTGGGACCCGGCATTTTTCCTCGACGACGACAAACGCTTGTACATGTATTACGGATCGAGTAACGAATGGCCCCTGAAAGGTGTTGAACTGAGCCGCAGCAACTTTTACCCGAAAAGTAAAATCACCGATATAACGATGCTGAAACCCGACCTGCACGGCTGGGAACGATTTGGCATGAACAACGACGACAGCACCACGCTGGCGCCCTTTACCGAGGGTAGTTTCGTGACCAAACACCAGGGCAAATACTACTTTCAGTATGGCGCTCCCGGAACCGAATTTAAGGTTTATGCCGATGGCGTTTATGTAGCCGACAGCCCACTCGGGCCGTTTACTTACCAAAAGCACAACCCGATGTCGTACAAACCCGGTGGATTTGTGCAGGGAGCGGGGCACGGCGGAACATTTGCCGATAACTACGGGAATTACTGGCATGTGGCAACCTGCATGTTATCGCTCAAATACAAGTTCGAACGACGCATTGGCATTTACCCGGCCGGATTCGATGAGGACGGCACCATGTACGCCTCAACCGGCTACGGCGATTATCCTTGTCTGACGCCGACCAAAGCCACCGACCACCGCAGCGGAACTTTTGCCGGATGGATGCTGCTTTCGTACCAAAAACAGGTTACAGTTTCTTCTACGGATGGCGATTTGGTGGCAAAAAATGCCTCTGACGAAAATATGCGCACCTATTGGGCAGCCCAAACCGGCAATCCGGGCGAATGGCTGCAAATGGATTTGGGTGGTGTGAAAGAAGTGCGTGCATTGCAAATCAACTACTACGAACACAAGGCTTTTCAGCACAACAAAGCGATGGATATTTACCACCAGTACCGCATTTACCAATCGGTTGACGGCCAAAACTGGACGTTGCTGGTTGACAAAAGCGACAACGACCGCGATGTGCCGCACGACTATGTCGAGCTGAAAAAGCCTGTCAACACCCGCTTCCTGAAAATCGAGAACATTCACATGCCTACCGGCTCATTTGCCATCAGCGATTTTAGGGTGTTTGGTCTGGCCAAAGGCGAGAAACCGGCGCAAGTCAGCAATTTTAAGGTAAACCGCTCAGCTGCCGACCCGCGTAATGCAATGATTAGCTGGAGTCCGGCAAAAGGAGCTTATGGTTACAACATCTGGTACGGCGTATCGCCCGGCAAATTGTACAACTGCATCACGGTAAACAGTGAAACCAGCTACAATTTCCGCGGAATGGACAACGGAACTACCTACTATTTTTCGATTGAAGCGCTTGGCGAAAGCGGGGTTTCGGTGAGAGGGAAAGAGGTGGAGCTGAAATGATGATGATTTTTAGAAAAAATATCTTAAAGATTTACTATGCCTTTATATATTCTTACTAAAATAATTCTGTACATCATTGTTCCAAACAAAGAAACTTACAACTAATTGAGTAAAATCCTCGCGAAGAATTTCACGATTAAGATTATCTTGGCTGTCAAATTGGAATATCTTGATTCTTTTGCCTACTTTTCTAACTTCTGCTTGTCTGACATGGAAGTTTTTTCTTAATAAAATTTCAAAATCATTATAAACTCTAATAGCACCATCACAATGCTTTATTCCACCTGTTTTTTTATTAAAAATAGCATGGAAATACCTACTAGTTGTCATTTCTTTTTGAGAATAAATTGAATACTCCTCACAAGTAAAATGAATTTCATCATCTGCCGGAGCCCAAACATAATCGGTGATACTATAATCTCGTTCATTAAACCATTGTCCAAAGTCTTCATTCCTAAGCCCTACCAACTTTTCCCAGTTCAATGGTTTCCCATGAACAATCATTCTATATGTCATTGGCTGATAATTTTCAGATTCAATCTCTCTAAATGGGTCCAATCGAATCTTAAAATTCACGCCTGAATCAATAATACTTTTAAAAATTGCTTGATATAACCAGTAACTCGAATTAGATCCACCATTTGTTGGACAAAGTTCATAGATTAAGTTATTGTACTGAAATCCGCATTTTTTGAGGTCAAATTGGTTTGTCGCAGCTAAACTATTCTTATCAATTTTGATTGTGGATAGGTTGTTCGAGTTATAGGGTTCAGGAGAATCATTGAAGTTTAAAAGTTTTAATATACGTGCATTTGTGATTTCGTGCTGTAGATTAAAAATGATATAATAAATCCTCCTGCCAAGATTTTTATCTTCTTGACGACCAAGAAGTCCATCAATTTGTTGTGACTTAACAAACATTGACAAATCATCCTCGATAATATTCTCGATATCAAGCATTAAATCATTATGAAGTGGATGATTTCTATCGTCTAGAACCTCAAAAACTTCATACATTGGATCCATCACATTGCGAGCAAAATAATCAAGTGTCTTAAATATCATCGAAGTTTCTCTTAATTTTTCAGCTAACTTACTTGCCAAAGTTAAACAATACAATAGTTTTTAGTGGATATTCACAACTCTTAAATATATTCTCAAGTGTTCAAAAAATTGGCTTACGGATGCTAAACGCTTCGCCGCTCCCTGAGCGCAAAGCAGTCGAAGGGAGCATGCTTCCGATTCTGTTTCTTTGTTTAAAAAGGCTTCCTTAGAATATCGCATGATACTAAAAGAGTATAATTTCCGGCTCAAAGTGAGGTGCGTGACTCTTTTAGCGAGAATACCCCTGCTAAAAGAGAGGAAATTGGTTCTCTGAGAACCAACAACCCCTCTCGGAGAACCAAAATTGCCACTCAGAGTGGGGGTATTGACTCTTTGAGAGGGGTGTTTGAGTCTTTTTGCCGGGAATTAATCTCTTTGAGCAGGGGTCTTTCATTTTGAGATGTCGACAGCTTATTATCGGTTGACCTCAAACCGATATTTGCCCGATTCAACAGCCAGCGTAATCGTATCTTTTCCGGCCGAAAGAAGCTTAACTCCTTTGGCTTGTTTTACCGGCAATCCGTTTTCTTTCAGGCTATTAATTTCTCCTGAAGGAATATATACGGTGGCCGTGCTTCCGACCGGAACTTTAATTTCAGCTTTAAACTTGCCGTTTTCGCTTTTCCAGGTAATTCCTGCCTCGCCCAAAACAGTATTGTTCGAGTAAGCAACATAGCTGATGTCGGCAACCGGTTGTGGCCGAAAAATGATGTGTTTGTATCCAGGTTGAGCCGGATCGGCTATCATTCCCGCCAATTTTCGGTAAAACCAAACTAATCCTCCGCCAAACATGGGGTGGTTCTGCGAGTTTTTCCCATCCCACTCTTCCCAGGTGGTTGTGGCACCTTGTGCAAGTCCGTAGCCAAAACTTGGCATGGTGCGTTTGTTCAGCGCTTCGTAAGCCAAATCGTGCATGCCGTTTTCCGAAAGCACTTCGAAAAAGAATTGCGTACCAAAGATACCGGTATCTAAATGGCCGTCGTTTGCTTTAATGTCGGCTTTAAGCGCCGCAATGACACGCGGATACTGATCGGCCGGAACGCCCATTTTCAGGGCAAAAATATTGCCTCCACCAGCTCCATACGTTCCGTTTTGAGCATCGAAAAATTTTCGGTGGAAAGCTTGCTTCGTTTTTTCGGCAAGACTGGCGTAAAACTTCGCTTCGTCGGGTTTGTTCAGGGCGCTGGCAGCTTTGGCCGTTAAATCGGCACAGCGCCAGAAGTAAAACGTGTGAACCATATTGTCGGGAACTGTTTTGCCAGGAGCCACCCACTCGCCCAGGTTAAACCATTGGAGCGGCTTGCCATTTTTACCCGTTCGCTGCGAAAACATGATTCCATCCTGATCGACCCAGGTTTGCATGTAGCGAATGTAGCCTTTCATGCCCTCGTAATTGTCTTTCAGCTCGTCCAGCGCTCCATAGTGCAGATAAAACTCCCAGGGCATGATGCAGATTGCTGCGCCCCAGGCCACTCCCCCGCCGCACCCGGGTTGCCAGGGAGCCCCGTTGGGCACATAACCGGTTTCCGCATCCTGAGCGT
>JAJZSZ010000151.1 GCA_021849365.1 Bacteroidota bacterium
GTGCAGCGGCAATTGCTGAAATGTTGGTGCAATCAACCGAAAATGAAATTCATTTGTTGCCTGCTCTTCCCGATGCCTGGGAATCTGGTTCGGTGAAGGGGCTATGCGCTCGCGGAGGCTTTGAGGTGTCGATGGAATGGAATAATAATACTTTGAAAAAGTTGAGTGTTATGGCTAAAGTTTCGGGAAAAACGACTCTTTATTTTGGCTCAGAAAAGAAACAGATTGATTTGAAAAAAGGAGAGGTGTTTAATCTTAATCTGTAAAAACTGCAGAAATGGTGACTTCCGGAAGCCCGGACACTCTGCTTTTATTGGAGTTTTAAACCTGAATTGATGCAAAAAGAGAGAGTTGAAACGTAAAATCTGCTCTCTCTTTTGCATATCTGTTGTTCTGTACGAATGTTTTCCGGGGGTGATACCGTATTTTATTTCCATTTTCGGTTTCATAATTCTATTAAAAATTATGGTTTATTTGCTTTTTCAATCATAAAAAATAAAAGGTTTTCTTAAAAAAAAGCATTTACGGAAGTGAAAAATTGAGGTATGTATATAAAATAAAAATACCTGAATTCTATTGAAATTCAGGTATTTACATCTGCGGAGAGAGAGGGATTCGAACCCCCGGACCGCTCACACGGTCAACGGTTTTCAAGACCGCCGCGATCGACCACTCCGCCATCTCTCCAAATGCGGTGGCAAAAGTAGGACAATTTTTCAGACTACAAAAACATTTGATAAAAAAAGTTCAGATTTTTTTTTCAAAAAAACTTTTGATTAGGGTTGCTTTTTTGAATCATATTTAAGAATTTAGTATCACATTAAAATTAACCATTTGAAAGCATTGATTTTATTAAGGTTTTACAGTTTCACTGGTTGCTTTTAATCGATATGTTCAAATGATTTTTTAACTCAGATATTTTTAACCTTAAACAATTTTCTTATGAACAAAGCACAATTAATCGATGCAATTGCTGAAAAAGCTAATTTAACTAAAGCTGATGCTAAAAAAGCATTGGATGCTTTTGTTGAGGCCACTTCTGATGCCTTAAAAAATGGTGATCGTGTAGCTCTTATTGGATTTGGCTCTTTCTCAGTTGCTTCACGCAGCGCAAGAACCGGCAGAAACCCACAATCTGGTAAAACAATTGAAATACCTGAAAAGAAAGTTGTTAAATTTAAACCAGGTGCTGAATTAGCAGATACTATCTAGTATTTCCAGAAAAATTACAAAAAGGGAAGCATAATTGAAATGCTTCCCTTTTTTTATCTTTGTGCTTCCCAAAGAACATCATGAAATAGCCATGTGTGTTAAAACCTGCGCAACCCGGGAGTGAATAAATGGCTATTCCATTTCGTCGGATACTTTGAAAAGTAGATAGTGCTAATGCGCAGATTTTAAGACATATTGCAAGAAATTATATAAATGAAATCTGAATTAATCCGGTATCTTTCAGGGTTTGTAACGCCTGAAAGGCTTAGTTTATTTAATCGAATACTTTCCTTAAGGACGAATTACCTGACGGTTGTTCTGGAAGATTTGTACCAAACACAGAATATAAGCGCAATTATCCGCAGTGCCGATTGTTTTGGAATTCAGAATGTTCACATTATTGAAAATAAGAATACTTTCCAGGTAAATCCAGACGTGGTAAGGGGCGCGAGTAACTGGGTTACACTCAACCGTTACAACGAATCAGGAATGAATACTACGGCTGCATTGCAAAAATTACGCAGCGAGGGTTACCGCATTGTTGTTGCTACTCCGCACGACCATGATGTTGATTTGGAAAATTTCGATCTGGAAAAAGGAAAAGCGGCAATCGTGATGGGTTGCGAGCGGCCGGGCCTCTCCGAATGGGCAATGAAAGAAGCCGACGAATATATGAAAATACCTATGGTTGGCTTCACCGAGAGCTTAAACGTTTCGGTTTCCGCTGCTATAATTATGCATCACTTAACTCATCAGCTCAGACAACATTCTCCTGAGATATGGCAGCTTTCTGAAAAAGAAAAGGAAAAGATACTGCTCGAATGGTTGCGCATGTCGATTAAACGGGTTGATTTGCTGGAGGAAAAGTTTGCTGAGTTGTATAAATAATTAGCTATATGAACGTTTTTGTTGAAAAGTTTGCTGATATAAAAATCTTGCGCTATTCGGTTCCTGAATTTGAGAAACTGGAGCTTAACAAGAAAATATACATCTATTATCTTTCGCAGGCCGCGTTGTGCGGTCGTGATATTTTATGGGATCAAAATAACCGGTATAATCTGGCCGTTCGTGCTGTTCTGGAAAATATATTCAAAACCTACTCCGGAAATCGTGAGTCCGAAATGTTCTCGTCGTTTTTAGTTTATTTGAAAAGGGTTTGGTTCTCCAACGGAATTCATCATCATTATTCTACTGAAAAAATTCCAACCGGTTTTTCCGAAGATTATTTCGATGAGCTGGTTGATAAATCAGACTGGAAATCATTTAAAATACCTTCAGAAAAGAATTTCACGGCATTTATTGCTGAAATTAAAGTAGTGATTCTGAATCCGGAAACAGAACAAAAACGGGTCAATCTGGAAGCGAATAAAGATTTGATCCTTTCGTCAGCAAATAATTACTACCAAAATGTTAGTCAAATAGAGGCTGAAGAATATTACAGCAACTTAAAGTCCACAGCGGGAACAGAACCTGTATCTTTCGGATTAAATTCGACATTGGTCAAGGAAAGTACCCAGATAACGGAGAAAGTATGGAAACTAAACGGGAAATACAGCAAGGCAATTGAGAAGGTTATTTTCTGGCTTGACAAAGCGGTGGAATATGCCGAAAACGAGCCTCAGAAAAAATACATCCGTCTCTTGGTTGAATACTACAAAACCGGCGATCTGGCAAAGTTCGATGAATATAGCATCGAGTGGGTGAAGGAGCAGCACGGTGATGTAGATTTTGTAAACGGTTTTATCGAAGTTTACGGCGATCCGCTGGGCATAAAGGGAAGCTGGGAATCGATTGTGAATTATAAGGACAAGGAAGCCACCAAGCGTGCTGTTATTCTTAGTGAAAATGCGCAATGGTTCGAAGATCATTCGCCTGTATCGCCTGAATTTAAAAAGGCAGAAGTAAAAGGCGTAAGCGCCAAGGTGATTAATGTGGCCATTTTAGGTGGCGACTGTTATCCGGCTACTCCAATTGGAATTAATTTACCCAATGCCGAATGGATTCGCGAAAAGCACGGTTCCAAATCGGTTACCATCGAAAACATTACGCAGGCCTATTTTCTTGATTCACTGGGCAACGGAATGTTAGAGGAGTTTGCTGGTTCTGCTGAAGAAATTGAGCGCGCCAAACAATTCGGTTACCTGGCCGGAAACCTGCACACCGATTTACACGAATGTCTAGGTCATGGCTCCGGTAAAGTTCGCGAAGGTGTGAGCACGGAGGCGCTGAAGAACTATTATTCGACCATTGAAGAAACCCGGGCTGATCTTTTTGCGCTGTATTACATTATGGATGAAAAAATGATGGAACTGGGTCTGGTTCCGTCGATAGAAGCTGCAAAGGCCGAATTTGATGCCTATTTGCGTAACGGTTTGCTCACACAGTTGACCCGGATTGAACCCGGGAAAGACATTGAAGAATCGCACATGCGCAATCGGCAGTTGATTGCCCGTTGGGCTTATGAAGCAGGAAAAGCGGAGAATGTGGTTGAATTCTTCAAAAAAGATTGTAAAACATTTGTCAGGATAAATGATTACCTAAAACTGCGCAATTTGTTTGGTCATCTGCTGAAGGAAATTCAACGGATTAAATCGGAAGGTGATTTTGAGGCTGCTCGTAATTTAGTTGAAAGTTATGCGGTTAAGGTTGACCGGCCGTTGCATGATGAAATTCTGTTGCGTTTCAAAAAACTTGATTTGGCTCCTTATGCAGGGTTTCTGAATCCGGTTTACGAACTCAAAACATGGCCTTGTGGTACACCTAACGATGTGCTGATTCGCTATGACGAAGATTATACCTCGCAGATGTTGCGATATAGTAATGAATATGGGTTTTTGCCAATAGAGAATTGAAAAGTTTCAGGTTTCAAATTCCAAGTTCCGGGTCGGGACGAAACTTGGAATTTGGAACTTATACAGAGAACCAATCTTTTACCGTTTCGGCATATAGGTTCTCGTTTTTGTGCCTGAAAATATTCTCCTTCGGAAAGTAGGTGTAATCTGCAGCATATTTTTCGTGATTCTTGACAATATCCCGCAGTGCTTCAATAAATAATCCGATTTCAGCATTGGTCATGGTTGGATGCAGCGACCAGCGCACCCAGCCTGGTTTCAGCGATAAGTCGCCCTCATTGATACGGCGTGTAATTTCATCAGATAATTCGTGGCTCACTTCAAGCAGAATATGTCCGTAAGTTCCGGCGCAGGCGCAACCACCGCGCACCTGTATGCCATGCAAATCGTTGAGTAATTTCACCAGCAGATTGTAATGGATTTTTACGACATAAAATGAGATAACCCCCAGCCGGTCGCGGTGCTTTTCATCCATGATTTTTACCCCGGTAATGCTGTCGAGTCCGGCAAATGCCATTTGTAGAAGTTCGTTTTCGCGCTGATGAATGTTTTCAACGCCCATTTTTTCTTTCAGCCGTATGCAAAGTGCGGTACGGATGGTTTGGAGAAACCCCGGAGTTCCGCCGTCTTCACGAACCTCTATGTTGTCAACATATTTGTATTCTCCCCAGGGGTTGGTCCAGTCAACTGTGCCGCCGCCGGGCTGGTCGGGCACCGAATTGTGGTACATCGATTGGTCGAACACCAAAACTCCGGAAGAGCCTGGTCCACCCAGAAATTTGTGTGGCGAAAACATGATCGCATCCAGCTTTTGCATCGGGTCGGTAGGGTGCATGTCGATTTTATCGTAAGGTGCCGAAGCTGCAAAATCGATGAAAACCACGCCACCGTTTTCATGCATAATTCTGGCCATTTCGTAATAAGGCGTACGAATTCCGGTGACGTTTGAGCAAGCTGTGAACGAACCGATTTTAAACGGTCTGTCTTTGTATTCCTGAAGTTTTCTTCGGAGGTTCTCAGGCGAAACCTGAAGATTCTCGTCGGGATCAACAATGACCACATCGGCATTGGTTTCGTACCAGCTGGTGTGATTAGAGTGATGCTCCATGTGCGTAATGAAAACCACCGGTCGTTCGCGTTGTGCAATGCATCCGGTGTGATTCACTTTTCCACAGTATTTCAGGCCAAGCATGCGCTGAAATTTGTTAATTACCGCAGTCATTCCTGAACCTGCAGTGATAATAATATCGTTTGGACCGGCATTCACATGGGCTTTGATGATTTGCTGAGCCTGGTGATAGGCGTGAGTCATCAGCGCGCCGGTTTCGCTGGTTTCGGAGTGTGTATTTCCAACAAACGGCCCAAATACTTCAGTAATTTGCTTTTCTATGGGCTGGTAGAGCCGTCCGCTGGCAATCCAGTCAGCATAAATAATCTTCTTTTGGCCATACGGCGAGGTGAAATGCTGATCGATACCAACAATTTCTTTTCTGAACGAATCGAAGAAAGATTCAAGATTTGTCATAGGTTCAGATATTCAAAAAATGCGATGCAAAGTAAGCCCTTTCCGTCATATAAAATGAGAATTTTATCAGTTTTTGTCACCTTCAAAATCATCAGACTGTCAAGAGCGATGACAAAAAGTCATTTTTGGCGCATGGTATAGTCTTTGAAAAAAGCGATGCTCGTAAAAACGAATGTTTAACTCAAAAAAATAAAGCAATGCAAAAAGGAAAAATAGGCGTAAGCAGTGACAACTTATTCCCGATTATTAAAAAGTTTCTGTATTCCGATCACGATATTTTCCTTCGTGAGATTGTTTCGAATGCGGTTGATGCTACCCAGAAATTGCGGACTTTGGCTTCGAAAGGCGAATATTCAGGCGATATTACCAATGCCAAAGTGGAGGTGAAACTCGATAAAGAAGCTAAAACCATTACGGTTTCCGACAATGGTATCGGGATGACCGCTGAAGAAATCGAAAAATACATCAACCAGATTGCCTTTTCGGGTGCTGAGGAGTTTCTTGATAAATATAAAAACGACGCCAATGCCATTATCGGTCATTTTGGGCTTGGATTTTACTCGTCGTTCATGGTTTCGAGCCAGGTTGATATTATTTCTAAATCGTATCGCGAAGGTGCAAAAGCTGTTCGTTGGGAATGTGACGGAAGTCCGGAATACATGCTGGAAGATGCTGAACGTGCTGAAGTGGGGACCGACATTGTGATGCACATTAATGCCGATTCGGAAGAATTCCTTGAAAAATCGCGCATCGATCAAATCCTGAACAAATACTGTAAGTTCCTGCCGGTTCCGGTTGTTTTTGGAAAGAAAACCACATGGAAAGACGGAAAGGAAGTTGATACCGAAGAGGACAATCAAATAAACGATGTAGCTCCTGCATGGACAAAGAAACCGGTTGACCTGAAAGACGAAGATTACTCGAATTTCTACCACCAGTTGTATCCGATGGCCGATGAACCTCTGTTCAACATTCACCTGAATGTGGATTATCCGTTCAATCTGACAGGTATTTTGTATTTCCCGAAATTGAAAAACACCATCGAAGTCCAGAAGAACAAGATTCAGTTATATTCAAACCAGGTGTTTGTTACCGATTCGGTTGAGGGTATCGTACCTGAATTCCTGACTTTGCTGCATGGGGTGCTCGATTCTCCGGATATTCCTCTGAACGTGTCGCGTTCGTACCTGCAAAGCGATTCGAATGTGAAAAAAATCAGCAGTCACATCACCAAAAAGGTTGGCGACCGTTTGGCTCAGCTGTTTACCGAAAAACGAGAAGATTTTGAATCGAAATGGGACGATTTACGCCTGTTTATCGAATACGGAATGCTCACCGAAGATAAGTTTTATGAAAAAGCCGAGAAATTCTTCCTGTTCAAAAATACCGACAACAAGTATTTCACCATGGAAGAATACGAAACTTTGGTTAAAACCGAGCAGACCGATAAAGACAATAATCTGATTTACCTGTATACCAGCAACGCTGAAGAGCAGTTCTCGTTTGTTCAGGCAGCTAAAAACAAGGGGTACGATGTGCTGGTGATGAACAATATTCTGACCGCTCCGCTGATCAATAAACTCGAACAGAAATACACCAACAAACGATTTGTAAGGGTTGATTCTGATGTAGTTGAACACCTGATTCGCAAAGATGACTCAGTGAAAGAAATGAGCTGGGAGGAAAAGAACGAATTGAGTCCGATTTTCAAAGCTGTTTGTCCTGAAAATAAAGACTACAACTTTATTGTTGATTTTAAAGACTTAGGTGAAACCGGAAGCCCGATGGTAATTACCCGCAACGAATTTATGCGCCGTATGAAAGACCTGAGTGCCGTTCAGGGTGGAATGAATTTCTATGGCGACCTGCCCGAAAGCCTTAATCTGGTTGTGAACACCTCAAATCCTTTGGTGAAAAAGGTGTTCGAAGATCGTGACTCAGCTATTGGCACCGAACTCGATAGCCTCGATACAGAAATAAACGCTAAAAAGGCTGAGAAATCGGAAGTTGATAAGGCTAAAAAAGATAAGAAAGACGAAGAAATCCCGTCGGAAGTGAAAGAAAAATCGGAAGAACTAGAAAAAACAATCTCGGCATTGAAAGATCAACGTAAGGAAAAACTCTCTGCATTTGGCAAGGAAAATAAACTGGCCAAACAATTGGTTGATTTAGCATTACTTGCCAACGGAATGCTGAAAGGTGAAGACCTTGATAAATTTGTAAAAAGGAGTTTTGAACTCATTAAATAGGTTTTTGGTAGATTAGGGTTTAGTTTAGTTGTTAAGGCAGGTTCTTTTATTGGAGCCTGCCTTTTTTTATTTCTTGAAGCAACCAATTTTCGGTTTGGGCATCTATGTTATAATTAAATTCAATACACACTGAAAACAATTAAACAATGAAGAAAACCATTTTATCGATTATGCTGTTGGCTTTGGTATTGCCATTTACTTCGTGTAAAGATGAAGAGACCATTAAGCCGCAATCGGTAGTTTTTGAAACCGATTTTAATAAAGCCGCCGATTCAAAAGTTTTATACGCATTCGAAGATCTTATGCCGAATGTGGATGGCTGGACGGCCTTCTTTACTGAATATCCCGACGGAGAACAGACTTTTTACGAATTAACTTCAGGAATCAGGAATTTACCAGAGCCATTGGATCAAACAAAAAAAGCTTATATGCTATCGGGAAACAATCACAGCGATGCCTTGCAGATGTGGTTGGTTAAGCAACTGAGCGGTTTGACTCCAAATACAAAATATCTGGTTGAAACCGAAGTTGAACTGGCTTCAAAATATCCTGATGGAAGCGTGGGTATTGGTGGTTCTCCCGGGAATTCGGTTCATTTGGTGAATAAGTTTGCCACCAAAGGATATACTACACCAAAAGGAAAAAATGAGGGCGATAATATAAAGCTGGTACTGAATAAAGTGGAGAATACTCCCGAATCGGTGCTCGAATATGAATTGGGTGATGTGACCATTTCGGGCGATCAGTATGTGTATAAATTGATTTCCAGAAAAAAATCGTCAGGAACCAGTGTGATTCAATCGGATAATGACGGGAAGCTGTTTGCCATTGTGGGTACCTGGTCGGGTTTCGAGGGCATTTCAACGTTATATTACACCCGAATTAAAATTACACTTACTCAGAAGTAAATAGTTTCTTTTGCTCACGTTATGCCGAAAAGTCAAATCCTCGCCGGATTTGGCTTTTCTTTTTTAATCGAATGTTTACTGGATATGTCGCTCATTTCAGAATAAAGATTCTAAATTTGGAGTTCATTCTCAATTTATCAAGATGAAGGAAAAATTGGATGCCTTTGCCCGCTTACTGGAAATTATGGACGAACTGCGCGAAAAATGCCCGTGGGACAAAGAGCAAACCCTCGAATCACTCCGGAAACTAACTATTGAAGAAACATACGAACTGGCCGATGCCATCCTGAATAATGACCTTACCGGAATCAAAAAGGAATTGGGCGATTTGATGTTGCACATTGTTTTTTATGCCAAAATAGGTTCTGAAAAAGGGGCTTTCGACATGGGAGATGTGCTGAATTCGATTAATGAAAAACTTGTGTATAGACATCCGCATGTTTTTGGCGAAGTTGATGTGGCCAATGCCCGTGAAGTAGAGCAAAACTGGGAAACACTAAAGCTGAAAGAAAAAGGTGGAAATAAAAGGGTTCTGGAAGGCGTTCCGGCAGCGATGCCAGCTCTGGTGAAAGCTAATCGCATTCAGGAAAAAGCCAGTGGGGTAGGGTTTGACTGGGAATACCGCGAACAGGTTTGGGATAAAGTGAAAGAAGAAATACACGAATTGAGTGATGAAATTGATCAGGTTGATCAGGATAAAATTGAAGCCGAATTTGGCGACCTCTTTTTTGCGATGGTGAATGCTGCCCGCTTGTATGGCGTAGACCCGGAAACTGCTTTGGAACGCACCAACCTGAAGTTTATTAAGCGTTTCAATTACCTTGAAAGTCAGACTCTGCAAAAAGGCAAAGACCTGAAAAAGATGACCCTGGCAGAAATGGACGAAATATGGGATGAAGCCAAAAGGCTTGAAAGGCAGTAAGTAACCCGGATGAAAAACCAAATGAAATCAACTCTGACTCGCGCTTTTTCAGTTTTATTTATCCTGACCGTCTTTTCAAATGTGTTATTCGCCCAAATTGACACCGTCAGGTTTAACAAATACTACTTTAAGAAGTACTGGACCGATGCCAAAGCAATTGCCGTGTCACCAACAAAGTGGGATGGACGTGACTGGACCAAATTTGGGGCATTTGTAGCTGTTGAAGGAAGTCTTTTGTTTGCCGATCAGTCGGTGAAAGATTTTGTCCAAGCTCACCGAAACAACACCGAAACATATGTTTCCAGGAATTTTCTCGAACATTTCGGTTCGGAGCATAGCATTATCGTGATGTCGGGAATACTTACTTACGGCGTTCTGGCTAAAAATAAAAAGTATG
>JAJZSZ010000152.1 GCA_021849365.1 Bacteroidota bacterium
CGATCTTGTTCAAACGAACGGTACAGGCCAATCCAGGCAAACGAGTCGGGCAGTTTTTCTTTAGTCGGGATGGCCGGATAAGCTTCGATAATTTTTATGTTTTTTGCTCTGGCATACTCAATAACCCCCTTTAGCAGCTCGACCGAAACTCCTTGCCTTCGGAAGTTTTTATCGACAAAAAAGCAGGGAATCGACCACACGGGCTGATCGTCGATGCGTTTGTGGACGCGCGATTTTTCAAGTTTCAGGAAATCCTCGCGCGGGGCAAAGGCGCACCAGCCAACCGGAATATCTTCATAGAATCCAAGAATTCCGGCAGGTTTTCCCGACCACACCAGTTCTTTCATCGCCAGTTTATTTCCATCGTTTTGCTTCCCTTCCTGAAAATCGGCTTTCCGCAGCCGGGGCCACATGCACCAGCAATTTCCGCAGGCGCCGCGTTCGCCAAACAATTGCACAAACTTTCCCCAGTTGCCGGTTGTCAGCGGTTCGAAAGTCAACCGACTTAAAAATTCCGGGTCTTTTGTAGGTTTGCTTTTCATCGATCAAATATATTTTAACCACCAGTTTTTGTGCGATGCTTTATGTTTTCCATACGCGCGGCAGGCAAAATACAATGCACAAACGACAGTTATCCAGACCAGATAAACGGTCCATAAGTTTAACCCGCTTTCAACACCTTTGGGACGGCCAAAATTACCTGATGCAAAGTCCATTTCGGCCCACGAAAAGCCCTGAATGAACAGGATGACAATTAAAAGCGGATGGATAATGTACCAATGAATGAGGTAAAAGAACATTGGGGTTCTCCCGTAAACTGAAACAATGTTTGTAAAATGGTTTTCAATTTGCTCGGACATAGCCAGAATCAGGAACATGCCACCCAAGGTGAGGAGGCAGAATATTAGTGATGGCGGGTATTTGGTAATGTTGATAAACGACAGCACTGTGAAAAGACTGCTTTTTTGCGCTGACCATGGAGCCGGATCGCCATAAATGTTGATGAACCGAAGAACAAAGAACAGTGCGATAGAAATCAATCCTATTTTCAGGAAAATGCTTTTTCTTTCGTTTTGTGGCCGATTGAAAAGCACTCCAACCCCAAAACCAATCAGCAAAATTCCGATCCACGGAATAGGGGGATAACCCATAACCAAGGTGGTTTTCTCAGTTAGCGGAATAGCTGTGGTCGAGAACAAGGGTGTAAGTATTGTTTTCAGTATCGATTCTTGCTCAATTGCAATTAATGGCAAAATATTGTGGGTCAAAATGATGAAAAGCCCAATGCTACCAACGATTCTGGGAGATAATCGGGAGAGAAAACTGAGTACAACAAATCCAAATCCGATGGCTGCAATTACTTGGAACAGATATAAATGAAATCCAATATCGAACCAAACTCCGAAGTTTACTACGGTGAATTCGAGCAGGATAAGCCAAAGTCCTCGTTTTAAGAGAAAGACTCTGTTTCTTTTTTTATCCGTTGCATTTTGAGAAGAAAGGTAAGCCGACGTTCCGGCCAGAAAAACAAAAATGGGCGCGCAAAAATGGGTAACAAACCGGGTTAGGAAGATCGCTGCCGTTGTGGATGAAAGGTCGGTCGGGGTATGCGTCACCGAATCAACGTGCATCAGGTCGCGGACATGGTCGAGCACCATTAAAATCATAACCAGCCCGCGCGTAAAATCGATACTCAAAATTCGTTTCATATGGAGGTCACTAAGGCTTTGCTGAGCGGCAATTTAGTGATTTTTGGAAACAAAAAAGCACCGGAGAATTTCCGGCGCTTTTGAATATTTAGTTTCTGTGATAAATCTTAGTCTTGAGCAACAGCATTGTTCTGTCGCACCTTACTTCCAGGGTAAACCTTCAAAGCTTCTTCCAGAATTTTAAGCGAAGTTGCCAGATCTTCTTTTTTTAGCACGTATGCAATACGAACTTCGTCCTTTCCAAATCCTGGCGTGGTATAAAATCCGGAAGCGGGGGCCATAAAAATGGTTTGATTTTCGTATTCAAAGTCGCTGAGTAACCAGGCACAGAAAACGTCGGCATCGTCGATTGGTAAACGGGCAACAGTGTAAAATGCTCCCATTGGGATGGGCGAATAAACACCGTTGATGCGGTTCAGTCCGTCAACCAGAAATTTGCGCCGGTCAACGTATTCTTCATACACATCATGCAGGTATTGCTTATTATTCTCGAGCGAAGCTTCTGCAGCAATCTGCCCAATAAGCGGCGGACTCAAGCGTGCCTGGCAGAATTTCATTACGTTTTTCTTCAGCGCTTTATTCTTGGTAATCAAGGCGCCAATGCGGATTCCACATTCACTGTAACGTTTCGAAACAGAGTCAATCAGCACCACATTTTGTTCGATTCCTTCTAAATGAAAAGCTGAAATATATGGAGCGCCGGTATAGCAGAATTCGCGGTAAACTTCGTCAGAAAACAGGTACAAGTCGTACTTTTTAACCAGGTCGCGAATCTGGCTCATTTCGCTGCGGGTGTACAAATAACCGGTTGGGTTATTCGGGTTGCAGATCATGATTCCCTTGGTGCGCGGAGTAATCAGTTTCTCAAACTCTTCGATTGGAGGCAGAGCAAAGCCTTCTTCAATTTTCGAAGGAATTGATTTAATTACCGCTCCGGCCACGATGGCAAAAGCTGTGTAGTTGGCATATGCCGGTTCGGGAACGATGATTTCATCGCCCGGATCGAGACACGCCAGAAAGGCAAAAGTAACCGCTTCCGAGCCTCCGGAAGTGATGATAATATCGTCAGCTGTAACTTCGATGTTGAAAGTATGATAGTACGCCGCCAGCTTTTCACGGAATGATTTGATTCCTTCACTTGGAGAGTACTCCAGTATCTTCCGGTCGATGTTCCGGATGGCATCAATTGCATTTTGAGGTGTTGGCAGATCGGGCTGACCAATGTTTAAATGATACACTTTCTTCCCCATCTCCTTGGCTTTGTCAGCCAAAGGAACCAGTTTCCTGATGGGGGAATCAGGCATCAAATTACCTCGTTCCGATGTAATAGGCATTTTTTGAAAAATATTAGCGGTAAAGGCCGCAAATATACGATTATCAAATCTAAATTAAAATTTTGCGTTTTTATTTAATATGAAATCTTAACAGCTTAATAACTTTCACTTTTAAAGTAGATGAGGGTATAATCTCAAATGCTGTATTTTCCCTGTCTGGCAAGCGTTTGCTGCGTTTCAAATTCATTGTTTTTTGTCATGTTTTCGGTGAATCACATCATCTACTTTTGGCTGCGAAAACAATAAAAATCTACTACGATGATTATAGGAGTACCAAAGGAAATCAAGAACAACGAAAATCGCGTTGCTTTAACACCAGCTGGTGTTGCCGAAATGGTTAAAAATGGTCACAAAGTGTATGTGCAGGCAACTGCCGGAATGGGAAGTGGTTTTGCTGATGAGGATTACGTTCATGCCGGTGCTACTATATTGCCGACTATTGAAGAAGTATATGCCATTGCAGAAATGATCGTGAAGGTGAAAGAACCTATCGAATCAGAATATAAACTGATCAAGAAAGATCAGATTTTGTTTACCTATTTCCATTTTGCTTCGTACGAACCGCTGACTACCGCAATGATTGAAAGCGGAGCTGTTTGTATTGCTTACGAAACAGTTGAATTGCCTGATCGTTCTCTGCCATTGCTGGTTCCTATGTCGGAAGTTGCAGGTCGTATGTCGATTCAGGAAGGTGCAAAATATCTTGAGAAAACATTTGGCGGATATGGTGTATTACTTGGTGGTGTACCCGGAGTTCCACCTGCAAAAGTGCTGATCATTGGTGGCGGTATTGTAGGAACTGAGGCTGCAAAGATGGCCGGTGGTTTAGGTGCTGATGTTACTATTATGGACGTGAGCCTGAAACGCCTTCGCTATCTCGACGATATTATGCCTGCCAATGTGAAAACATTGATGAGTAATGAATATAATGTGCGCGAAATGGTTCGTACACATGATGTAATTATTGGTGCTGTGCTGATTCCGGGCGCTGTGGCTCCAAAACTGGTTACCCGCGATATGCTGGCTACCATGAAACCGGGCACTGTTTTGGTTGACGTTGCTGTTGACCAGGGCGGATGTTTCGAAACAACTGTTCCAACTACACACGATCATCCAACGTTTGTAATCGATCATGTTATTCACTATTGCGTTGCCAATATGCCTGGCGCCGTGCCACGCACATCAACTCTGGCATTGACAAACGCAACCTTACCATATGCTTTGCAGATTGCTAATAAAGGGTGGAAAAAAGCTTGTACAGATAGTGAACCTTTGCGAAAGGGGTTGAATGTAGTGAAAGGGAAAGTCGTTTACGATGGCGTTGCTGAAGCCTTCGGACTTCCCTATCAAGATGTTCTTACAGTACTATAATCCTGAAAAAACCCCGCTATCAGCGGGGTTTTGCTTTTTAAAGATATTATCAGGCCGGAGAAAACACTCCGGCTTTTTTCATTTGGTGGCGAATGTTTTTTCTACTCAGAAAAAGTATATTTTTCCTATTTTTGCAGCTTCGTTTAATGTTAATCTGAAAATACTCAATAAAATACCAAAAGATGGAAATCCCAAGTAAGTACAACCCTGTCGAAGTTGAAGACAAATGGTACAAATACTGGATGGAAAACAAGTTTTTTCATTCCGAACCTGATGAACGCGAACCTTATACCATCGTCATTCCTCCGCCAAACGTCACGGGTGTGCTGCACATGGGGCACATGCTCAACAATACCATTCAGGATATTTTAACCCGCCGTGCCCGTATGTTGGGCAAAAATGCTTGCTGGGTGCCGGGAACCGATCATGCTTCGATTGCTACCGAAGCCAAAGTGGTGGGCAAACTGAAAGATCAGGGTATTTCGAAATTCGATCTTAGCCGCGACGAATTCCTGGGTCACGCCTGGGAATGGACGCACAAACATGGCGGAATTATCCTCGAACAGCTGAAAAAGCTGGGAGCTTCGTGCGACTGGGACCGCACGGCTTTCACGATGGACGAACCACGCAGTGTTTCGGTAATCAATGTGTTTGTTGATTTATACAACAAGGGATTGATTTACCGCGGTGTGCGCATGGTGAACTGGGACCCGGCTGCAAAAACGGCTTTGTCCGACGAAGAAGTAATTTTTAAAGAAGTACAGTCGAAACTGTATTACCTGAAATATAAAATTGAAGGCAGCGAAAACGAGTTCGTGACCATCGCAACCACACGTCCTGAAACTATTTTGGGTGATACTGCGGTTTGCGTAAACCCGAACGATCCGCGCTTTACACACCTCAAAGGCAAACGCGTTTTGGTTCCGCTGATTAATCGTTCTATCCCAATCATCGAGGACGAATATGTGGATATGGAATTCGGTACAGGCTGCTTGAAAATCACACCCGCTCATGATGTGAACGACTACGAAATTGGACTGCGGTTCAACCTGCCGAGCATCGACATTTTCAACGATGACGGTACTTTGAGCGAAAAGGCTGGTCTATTTGTCGGCGAAGACCGCATGGTTGTCCGCGACAAAATTATGCCTGAACTGGAAGCCGCCGGAAACGTTGCCAAGGTTGAAGATTACACCAATAAAGTTGGCTTCTCTGAACGTACACATGTGCCAATCGAGCCTAAATTGTCGGCGCAGTGGTTCCTGAAAATGGAAGAACTAGTAAAACCGGCTTTGGCCAATGTGATGGACGACACGATCATGTTCCACCCGCCGAAATTCAAAAATATTTACCGCCACTGGATGGAGAACATCAAGGACTGGTGTATCAGTCGCCAACTTTGGTGGGGCCACCGCATTCCGGTGTATTACCTGGCCGACGGCGGTTTCGTAGTTGCTGAAACCGACGAAAAAGCGCTGGCTCTGGCGAAAGAAAAAACCGGGAATGCCGCATTGACGATGGCCGACCTGCATCAGGACGAAGATGTTCTGGATACCTGGTTCTCAAGCTGGTTGTGGCCAATCTCGGTTTTCGACGGTGTCCGCGATCCTGAAAACAAGGAAATTCAATATTATTACCCAACCAACGATTTGGTAACTGCTCCGGATATTATTTTCTTCTGGGTGGCCCGAATGATCATTACCGGTTACGAATACCGCGATCAGTTCCCGTTCAAAAATGTCTATTTCACGGGGATGGTGCGCGACAAACTCCGCCGGAAAATGTCGAAATCGCTGGGTAACTCGCCCGATCCGCTCGATTTGATTGCCACTTATGGCGCTGACGGTGTTCGCGTGGGCATGTTGCTTTGCTCGCCCGCCGGCGGCGATTTGCTGTTCGACGAAAGTTTGCCGCAGCAAGGTGCCGGTTTTGTAACCAAAATCTGGAACTCGTTCCGTTTGGTGAACGGTTGGGAAGTGGACAACAAAATTCCGCAACCTGAACATTCGAAACTGGCTATTGCCTGGTTCCGCGAAAAGTTCAGCCAGATTGTGGAGCAAACCGACGACCATTTCGACAAATTCCGCATTTCGGACGCGTTGATGAGCGTTTACACTACCGTTCGCGACGAGTTCTCGGGCTGGTTGCTTGAGATGGTGAAACCTGCCTACCAGCAGCCAATCGATGGCAAAACATACGAAGAACTGATCGATATTTTCGACGAAGTTTTGCGCTTCCTGCATCCGTTTATGCCGTTTGTTTCAGAAGAAATCTGGCAATTGCTGAAAGAACGCAAGCAAGGTGAAAGTATCATGATTTCGGCTTGGCCAAAATCGACTGGCTACGACGAAGATATGATCAGCCGCTTCGAAGATGTGAAGGAAGCTATTGCCGGATTGCGCACCATCCGTACCAAAAATAACATTCCAAATAAAGACCAGATTGAATTGGCGGTGATTCCGGGCGACAAAGGATATGCTTCGGAATTTAATCCAGTGTTGGTAAAAATGGGAAATCTTTCAGCGATGAATGAAGTCTCGGAAGAAGTGAAACTGGCTGCTTCGTTCCTGGTAAAATCAACCACATTCTATGTGCCGCTTGGTGCCACCATCGATGTGGAAGAAGAATTGAAAAAACTTCAGGCTGAATTGGATTATACCAAAGGTTTCCTCGCTTCTGTAATGAAAAAACTGAGCAACGAACGTTTTGTAAGCAGTGCTCCCGAAGCTGTTGTGGCCATTGAACGCGCCAAACAGGCTGATGCTGAAGCCAAGATTAAAGTGCTGGAAGACCAGATTGCAAGTTTGAAATAGCATCAACAAAATAGCAAGAAGAAGGCCGGGTCAATTTTGATCCGGCCTTTCATTTTTTAGAAAACAAATTAACCAATGATTATTTTGTTTTTACCAATTCAAACTCAACTCTGCGATTTAAAGCACGTCCCTCTTCTGTGTCATTGGTTGCAGCAGGATTAGCTTTTCCCAAACCTTTCTGTAATTCAATGCGGTTCTTTTTGATATTATTTGAGAGAATTGCATTTACAACGGCGTTTACACGTTGTTTTGAAAGGTTCAGGTTATAAGCATCAGAACCCTTAGAGTCAGTGTATCCGGTAGTTACTTTTACCTTGTAATTGCTGTTTTCTTTCAGGAGTTTGACAACCTTGTCAATTTTAACTTTCTCGGTTTTTGAGATAGTCGATTTATTGGTGTCGAAATAAACCGGATCAACTTTCATTGATTCAGCTTCTTTTTCTTCGGCTGTTTTTTCAACCACCGGGCAGCCCTGGTTTTCTTTAGGTCCAGCAACTGTTGGGCACTTGTCCAAATAATCAGCAATTCCGTCACCATCAGTATCAATTGGACAACCTTTTTCGTCAACTTTCACGCCTTTTGGCGTGTCCGGGCATTTATCAAGGTAATCAGCAACTCCGTCGCCATCGGTATCAACCGGGCAGCCTTTTGCATCAACTTTTACGCCTTTCGGTGTATCAGGGCACTTGTCGTCTTTGTCGGCAACACCGTCACCATCAGCATCCGGGCAACCTTTCAATGAAGCTAAACCGGCAACTGTCGGGCAATCATCGATATAATCTGCCACGCCGTCGCCATCAGTGTCAATTGGGCAGCCATTGATGTCAACTGCAACGCCTGCTGGTGTGTCCGGACATTTATCTTTTCTATCAGGAACGCCATCCATATCCGAGTCTTTTGCTTTACCAAAATCGAATTCAACACCAATTGTTGCTTTCAGGAAGTTGTCTCTTACTTTTTCGGATGCTCTGGTCACTTCTATTCCGTTGATATAGCCTGCATCGAAATACAAAGCTGTACCTGAAGAAACGTAATATTTGCTTCCGATACCAACATTGAAGTTTACGCCTGATTCGGAGTTGTCTTTCAAAATACCAGGTCCAGCATACAGGTATGGACGGAATTTCTTGGATTCGTTACTAAGTTTTAACCGGAGATCAAGTGCCGGATTGAAAAAATCGAGGTTATTATTCAGCTTTGACTGAAATAAACCCATGTCTCCCTTTAACATGAGGTCGAATCGTGAATTAAGGTATCTGCTCAGGTAGAGTTCAGGAGCGAAACCTGCACCACCTTGTTTAAGGGTTCCGTACACTCCGGCTCCAGCGCCTATTCCCCATTTTTTGTCGGAGGTTTGGGCGAATGTTGAGCCAAAAATAAGTGTCACGAGAGTAATTAGTAAAACTTTTTTCATGATTAATTTTCTTTTTGATTTTTGTTTCTGATAGAATGTTGAGTATAATAGCCGGGAGTCGACAAGGTGACGCGAAACATGACCTTGCGACGTTCCCAGCTTGTAGTAGAATTTACAATTTAAATGTTAATCCAAACTTTCCTCCCGAAAAGGCATTTCCGCCTCCAAATTCCAGATTCAAAGCTACTTTATTGCTAAGATAGTAACGCCCGCCAATTTGTGCACCAAGTCCTAGCCCCGATGAATGAGATCCGGCATAGGCGTCGGGCGAACTCCAGATGTAAAATCCCAGATTCAGCCCTGCATAAAAGTCCCAGTCTTTTGGAATATCCAGTGCGTGGTTGAAATGGTAATTTCCGTTACCCGAAATGCCGATAATGTTATGGTTGTAACGATAATTGTCCCAATTGTCATGGTACCCCCGGTAAGAAAGTTCACCTCCCACCGAAATGTCTTTGTGAACTCCATGGTCAAATCCGAGATAAACCGGTGTACCCCACGACGAGAATCCTACACCCACATTGAGTTGCGATTTTCCTTTAGGCAATGCATATTGGCCAAAAGTCAATTGTCCTAAAAAGACCAGCATTGTTACTATTACTAATTGCTTTTTCATGTTACATTGTTTTTAAATTTAACCTAATTGTTTCTTCTATTTTCTCTTTTTGAAGCCGGCTAAAAAAGTGCGTACTATTTTAGAGAGCCTTGTTCTGCCTGATTGATCATTTGCTGGTTGGCTGTGATGTAGATTTCAACCCTTCGGTTTTTTGCCCGGCCATCAGCAGTCGAATTGTCGGCAACCGGTTGGTCGAAAGCTTTTCCTTCAGTTTTCATTCTGCTCATTGCAACTCCGTTGTTGTTCAGGAAGGTAGCGACCGAGGCTGCCCTGTCATTCGATAATTTGACATTTACATCACGCGTTCCAGTGTTGTCGGTATGTCCATAGATCGTCACATCAGTTTCAGGAGTTTCCTTTAGTGATGCGGCGAACTTTAAAAGTGCGGTTTTTGAGCTCTCGCTGAGGTTGCTTTTGCCCGTCTGGAAAAGTATACCACTCTCGAAAGTCACTTTAATTGCCTGCAAGTTATTGGCATCGGTAACTGATTCAACCTGAGCACCTTCAATTTTTTCGAGCTCAGCTTTTTGTTTGTCCATTTTTTTGCCGATTAAAACTCCTGCGCCTGCACCAACAGTACCGCCAATTGCAGCGCCAATTGCAGCGCCTTTACCTTTTCCGGCCAGAGCGCCAATTCCGGCACCAAGAAGTGCACCTCCAGCGCCACCAATTAAACCACCTTTGGTCGAATTTTTTGTTGAGATCGGA
>JAJZSZ010000153.1 GCA_021849365.1 Bacteroidota bacterium
GCTGCAAAAGGTATTCAGATTGGGAACGAATCAACAAAAGCACTTATCCAGTCGATGAACGACATTGTAAAGAAGATTTCGATTGTAGGAGAAATCGCTAAACAAACCAATTTACTGGCGATTAATGCAGCCATTGAAGCTTCGAGGTATGGTATGCAGGGAAAAGGTTTTGCAGTAGTTGCTGCCGAGATCAAAAAGCTGGCTGAAAAATCGCAACTTGCTGCAAAAGAAATTAATGAGCTATCAACAAAAGGGTTAATTCAAGCCAGAGAAACAGGCACTATACTTCAGGAGATTGTTCCTGATATTGAGCATACTGCTGATTTGGTGAAACAAATTGCAGCATCGAGTCTTGAGCAGCGCATCAGTTCCGAGGAGATAAACATTGGCATTCAGCAACTGAATAAAGTCACACAGCAAAACGCAGGTTCATCGTTCGAGCTCTCTCTAAGCTCACGTAACATCTCGAAACAGGCTGAAAACCTGAAAAACCTGATTGCCTACTTCAAAATTGACGGCATAAATTAACCGGGAGGACTGGATATTAAACAATTTGCGATTTACCATTGTCGGCTTGAATCAGCACAACAATAGTAAATCTTAAATATCAAAATCGTAAATTTTAGGTATTAATCAATTTCTGAATCTCAAGAAGGTTGGTGTCAATGGTGTGATTCAGTTTTACGGCTTTATTAAACGGTACATGCACTATCTTCTCGTTGTCAAGCCCAATCATTATGCTTTTCTGGTCATCGAGTAAAGCATCAATAGCAGCAACCCCCATTTTTGTGGCATTCACCCGGTCTTTGGCCGTTGGTCGTCCTCCACGCTGAATATGCCCTAAAATCGATACGCGTACATCCAGATCGGGATGTTCTTTGCGAACCTGTTCTGCAATTTTTAGTGCACCACCGGCTTCATCGCCTTCGGCAACCATCACAATACCACTGGTCTCTTTGTTTTTGTATCCTTTACTCAGAAACTTTTTGAGCTGTTCGTGCACTTCCTTCGATTCCGGAATCAGGATAACCTCAGCGCCACAAGCAATTCCGCTGTTTAATGCCAGCAACCCAGCTTCTCGGCCCATTACTTCCACAAAGAAAATACGGCCATGCGAACGGGCTGTGTCCTTAATTTTATCGACAGCTTCAACCACAGTATTCAGCGCTGTGTCGTAGCCAATGGTGTAGTCGGTGCCATACATGTCGTTATCAATGGTTCCGGGAATTCCGATAAACGAAACGTCGTATTCCTGCGACATGACCAATGCTCCGGTAAACGATCCATCGCCGCCGATTACCACAACAGCGTCGATCTCTGCTTTTTTAAGCTGCTGATAGGCTTTTTCACGTCCTTCAGGTGTTCTGAATTCGGCACTGCGCGCTGTTTTCAGCATGGTTCCGCCCGATTGGAGAATACCACTGACATCTGATGATTTTAACGGAATAAAATCTCCTTCAATCATTCCCTGGTAGCCACGTCGGATACCTACCACTTTCAGTTTATGGGCCAATGCCGCACGTGTTACCGCACGAATGGCAGCATTCATGCCGGGAGCATCGCCACCCGAAGTAAAAACACCAATTTTCTGTAATTTCTTTCTTTTAAGAGAAGGCTCTGAGTTTGTATCTTTTATTGTCATAACCAATTCATTTAGTTGATGAAAATTTCCAACATAAAGGTAACTGAAGTATTGGATAAAAGGATCGGGGCTGTTAAACAGCAGCGTAAGGTTAATGAAGACTTAAAACTGTTTGATTCGCTCAGCCACCTTCTCCATGAGCCATTGAGGCGTTGACGTGGCACCGCAAATACCAACCGTTTCAATTCCGGTAAACCATTCAGAATTCAGTTCGTCTGGTGACGAAACAAAGTAGCTTTGCCGATTCTGATTTTTACAAACATCGAACAAAACCTGTGCATTTGAGCTTTGTTTGCCACCAACAAATACGACCAGATCGAAGCGGGTGGCGAATTCGTGCAGATGCGGAACCCGATTCGAAACCTGACGACAAATGGTATCGTGTGCTTCTACCCTGCTGGCTGGGGAGTGGGTTCTGATGTTTTCGGTCAGTTTCCTGAAATCATCCACCGATTTCGTGGTTTGCGAGAAGATCTCGACAGGGCGCGATAAATCCAGTTTTTTGTAATCTTCCGGATGATCGATAATTATTGCTTCATTTGAGGTTTGACCGACCAGACCGGTAACTTCGGCATGTCCCTGGTGCCCAAAAATTACAACCTGACCATTCTCCTGACGCATCGTTTCGGCAGCCTTTTTAACCCGTTGCTGAAGTTTCAAAACCACCGGACAGGTTGCATCAATCAGGGTAATATTGTTTTGGCGGGCATATTCGTACATTGCAGGTGGTTCGCCGTGCGCACGAATCAATACAGTACAATCTTTAAGTTTGAGAAATTCGTCGTGACCAATCGTTATCAATCCAATCTGTCGAAGACGTTCCACTTCTGATTCGTTGTGCACAATGTGTCCGAGCGAATAAAGCATACCTCCGCTATCCAGCGTTTCTTCTGCTTTTCCGATGGCATTGCGAACCCCGAAACAAAATCCGGATTTTTGGTCAATTTCAATGATCATTCGTTACTCTGTATTTATTCTCAAAAGGACACATCACGATGTGACCTACTCAATGTATTTTTTCTTCCACCTTTTCAACAACCCATTTCAACTGTTCTTCGCGGGTCATGTTGCTGTTATCTAAAACCAATGCATCTTCGGCTTTTCGCAGTGGACTGGTTTCGCGGGTAGAATCAATGTGATCACGTTCCAGCACATTCTGCAAAATTTCGTCGTACGAAACTGTTTCACCTTTGGCTGTCAGCTCGTCAAAACGGCGCTGTGCGCGGATTTCGGGCGATGCTGTTACAAACAACTTCAATTCAGCCTCAGGAAAAACCACAGTTCCAATGTCGCGACCATCCATAACAATACCTTTGTTTTTGCCCATCTCCTGTTGCTGGCGAACCATCTCAGCGCGAACTTCGGCAATGGTTGCCACCGGACTCACATTTTGTGAAACAGGTAATTGTCTGATTTCATCTTCGACATTCTCGCCATTCAGATAGGTATCGCTTTTTTGCTTTTCCGAATTAAACCTGAACTCGATTTTAATTTCAGGAAGCAAACCGATCAGTTCCCTTTCCTTAACAATACCATTTTCAATGAGGTTATGACGGAGTGCAAACAAGGTTACAGCCCTGTACATGGCTCCACTGTCGATAAAAACGTAGCCAAACCGCGCTGCAACAGCTTTTGCGATAGTACTTTTTCCGCACGATGAGTGCCCGTCGATGGCTATAATTATTCTGGGTTGAGTCATTTTTCAAAGTTTGTGGCAAAGATAAAGGGATTTGGAAGAATGTACACACATAATAATATCAACTTTGACAAATCTGATTAGGGGCTTTTCCAGAATAATCCATCTTTATAGTTAATTTATGCATTTGCTTGTAATTTCAGGCAGAAACGAATAACCTATAAAGTTGAAACAATATTATTAAAACAACTAAAACATGCAGAAAATCTCATTTAAAGCTCTGGTTTTTGCAATGTTGGGGTTTGGCTCAGTACATTACGCCAACGCTCAGGAGGAAGCTCGTTTGATGCGTTTCCCCGACATCAATAAAAACCTGATTGCCTTTGTTTATGCAGGCGATATCTGGACTGTGGATTCCAATGGAGGCGAAGCCCGCCGGTTAACATCGCATCCGGGAATGGAACTTTTCCCGAAAATTTCACCAGATGGTAAATGGATCGCTTTTTCAGGCGAATACTCCGGAAGCCGGCAAATCTTTGTTATGCCAGCCACTGGCGGAACTCCAAAGCAACTCACATATTACAACTCGGTTGGACTGATGCCGCCGCGCGGAGGATTCGACGACGTGCCACTCGACTGGACTTCTGACAGCAAAAACATCCTGTTCCGCGCTAATCGTACTCCGTTTGGTGATCGTAATGGCAAATATTTCATGATTAGCATCGAGGGTGGACTGGAAAAGCCACTTCCGATCGTGAATGGTGGTTTTGCTGCTTTGTCGCCCGACAACAAAAAGATCTGCTTCACCCCGGTTGACCGTGAATTCCGCACATGGAAACGTTACAAAGGTGGCCGTGCAAGCGATTTATGGGTTTACGACCTGGAGAAAAATACGTCGGAACAGATTACCGATTTTAAAGGAACTGATCAGCTTCCGGTCTGGTTTGGCAACAACATTTATTTTGCTTCCGACCGCGACCTGAAACTGAATATTTACCAGTACAATACAGCAACCAAAGACCTGAAACAACTGACCAAACATGCTGATTTCGATTGCATGTGGCCTTCCGGAGATAACGGACAGATGGTTTTCGAAAATGGTGGATTCCTTTACAAACTTGACCTTCAGACCGGAAAAGAAGAAAAAGTAACCGTAAACATCCATTTCGACAACCCAAATACCATTCCATACTACAAAAATGTAAAAGACAATATTCAGGCCTTTGAAATCTCCCCAACCGGTAAACGTGCTCTGATTTCGGCTCGCGGAGACATCTTTTCGGTTCCTGCTGAAAATGGCCCGACTTATAATCTAACCAACACACAAGGCATTCGCGAGATTTATCCGCGCTGGTCGCCTGATGGAAAATACATTTCGTATTATTCCGATGCTTCAGGCGAGTACGAAATTTATCTGCTCGAAAACAAAAAAGGAGCTGTTCCGCGCCAGTTAACAAGTGGTTCTTCGGCATGGAAGTATGATGGAGAATGGTCGCCCGACAGCAAATACCTGTTGTATTTCGACCGGACTTTGCAGCTTAAACTACTTGATGTTCAATCAGGGAAAACTACTATTGTAACGCATGCCGACCGCGATGAAATCCATTCATATTCGTTCTCATCAGATTCGAAATGGATAACTTACGACAAAGAAGGAGCCAATGGATTGGGTGCAGTTTGGGTTTATAACATCGACAAGGCTGAGAATAAACAGCTTACCGACGACCGTTTCAATGATGGTTCTCCGGTTTTCTCTGTAGATGGCAAGTACATCTATTTTATCTCTGACCGCGACTTCAATCTCGATTTCAGCAGTTTCGAATTTGATTACCTGTACAACAAATCGTCTCGAATCTATGCAGTTGCACTATGTACTGACTGTCCTAAACTGTTTAAAGATAAGAACGATATTGAACCGGTGAAAGAAGCCGAGAAGCCTGCAGAAACATCTAAAACCGACAAAAAAGGAAAAACGGAAGAAAAGCCTGCTGTTGCTTTACCAAAAACAATCCAGATTGATTTTGAAGGAATTAATTCACGGATCACGGCTTTCCCTCTGAAATCGGGCGAATACCGGAATCTGGCTGCTGTTGACGGCGGAATTCTTTACATCAGCGATGGTTCGTTGCATAAATACAGTATCGATGATAAAAAAGATGAAGAGGTGATGGACGGTGTTTCTCAGGCAGTTGTAAGTGCCGAAGGTAAAATGATGATTTACCGCGCAGGAAGGGATTTGGGAATTGCCAAAATTACCCCGGGACAAAAATCGGGAGCCGGAAAATTGAATCTGGACGATGTGACCATGAAGATTGATCCAAAGAAAGAGTGGAACCAGATTTATGCCGATGGATGGCGCATTTTCCGCGACTTCTTCTATGTAAACAACATGCATGGCGTTGACTGGAAAGGCATTAAAGAGCGTTACAGTCCGCTGGTTCAGCATGTAAGCCACCGTGCCGATCTGGATTATATTTTGGGCGAAATCATCTCGGAAACCAATACCGGTCACTCGTATGTAGATTGGGGCGATTTCGAAAAAGTGAAACGCGTTGATACCGGATTACTGGGTGCCGAATTGGTTGCTGATCAGGCTTCGGGGAAATACCGGATTGCCAAAATTTACGATGGCGAGAACTGGAACGAGACCCGTCGCTCGCCGCTTACTGAACAGGGAGTGAATGTTAAAGCAGGCGATTATCTTCTGTCAATTAACGGTACACCAGTTAATTTAAGCATGAACCCTTACGAATTACTTGAGAATACAATTGGTAAAACAGTTGAAATCACTGTAAACTCAATACCTGACATGGCCGGAGCCAGAACATCGACCATCAAACCAATTGGCAGCGAACTGGAATTGCTTAACCTTACCTGGGTGAACGAGCGCCGCGCCATGGTTGACAAGCTTTCAGGCGGAAAAATTGGGTACATTTATGTGCCAAACACATCGGCTGATGGAAACCGTGAATTATTCCGTGGAATGTATGCTTACAGCGAAAAAGAAGCCCTGATTATTGACGACCGGTACAATGGCGGTGGGTTTATTCCTGATGTAATGACTGGCCTGCTCGAACGTAAAACGCTCAGCTACTGGCAGCGCAATGGTTTATCGCCTATGAAGACACCTGGAATAGCGCACAATGGCCCAAAAGTGATGCTTACCAACGGATACTCATCATCAGGTGGCGATGCCTTCCCTTATTATTTCCGCAAAAAAGGATTGGGGACACTGATCGGAACCCGCACCTGGGGCGGATTGGTTGGAATGTCGGGCAATGCTGGCTTGGTTGACGGTGGTTATATTGCTGTTCCGCGTTTCGGTATTTTCGATGAAAACGAACAGTGGATCATTGAAGGAACCGGTGTTTCTCCGGATATTGAGGTAGTTGATCGCCCCGAACAACTGGCCAAAGGCATCGATCCTTGTATTGAAAAAGCGGTTGAAGTATTACTGAAACAGCTTCAGGAAAAACCGGTTAAAAAGGTGAATGCTCCTGCTCCACCCGACCGTTCCGGCTGGAATGAGCAAATGAAATAAAGAATAGTGATTTCTTAAAAGTTAAAGCCCGGATGATTCCTTACAGATTATCCGGGCTTTCTTTATATTGGATGGTTTTTCTAATTTACATTCCCCTTGAGCATCTCCATATTCTTATCGAAATTACGTTTCCCTTTCTGCAAATTCAAATGGCTTACCGGCCCGGCAATACAACCACCCTCGCAAGCCATTACCTCGATGAACTGAGCAGGTGCCTTTCCTTTTGAAAATGCTTTCAGCAAATTGATCGATTTCTTATTTAAGCCATCAATCGACAAGGTTTTTACATCAATCTTCAGATCTTGGGCATTTACAGCTGCGATCACTCCTCCCGAAAGTGCAAAACCACGGGCTTCGCTATCTATTTTTTCAAGAATAAGATATTCACAATCAGCAGGGTTAATTTCCATAGCTTCAAGTATCGTGTCAAGTTCCGAGAAACTGAGAACAAAATCGACGAATTCATTGTCAATTCCTTCTTTCCGTTTGGCAATACAGGGCCCAATAAACACCGTTTTGGCCTCCGGATTTTGCGTTTTCACCATTTCGGCAGCATAATGCATGGGCGATCGGGTTTCGGAAACATAGGGTTGTAATCCATCAATATGCTTGCGGGTCAACTCAACATACGACGGACAGCATGAGGTCGTCATAAACGGAGAACCCTCGCCTAGTCTGTGAACAAGTTCCTGAGCTTCGTTTCTCGTGGTAATCTCGGCTCCGCGTGCTACTTCAACAACTTTGCTGAATCCGATTTTTTCAATGGCCTTCATCACTTTTGCCGGATGTACATCGTACTGTCCAAACAGCGCAGGCGCAACCAGAGCTACGGTTTCCTGACCTTGTTTTATACTTTTCAGTACATCAACCAAGTTCGAGATTTCAAATATTGACCCAAACGGACAGGCATTCTGGCATCGTCCGCAGTAAATACATTTGCTCTCGTCGATATATTCAATCCCCTGTTCATTCTTCGAAATGGCATTTACCGGGCAAACTTCTTCGCACGGAACCGGCACATAAACAATGGCATGATAGGGACAGGCTTCCTTGCAAAGTCCGCAGTTGACGCACTTATCCGATTTAATTTCGGCATTGCCTGAAGCATTGAAACGAATGGCATTTTTCGGGCAATTCATGATGCACGGACTGGCCACGCAGCCGCGACAAATGTTGGTTACTACGTAACTTACCTTTACACACGAGGTGCAGGCTTCGTCAACCACCGTAAGCACCTTTTTCGAGGTTTCCTTACGATCCATAGCCATTTGTGCAAATTCGGATAATGGCGTTAGTTCATCCTGTTCTTCATCGATTCCCAAACCAAGAATTGGCATTAACTTATACCGGACAACGGCGCGTTCCTTATAAATGCAACAGCGACGTTGAGCCGGAATTTCACGTGGCGACATTTCGATCGGAATGCGATCGATTCCTTCCACTAGACTACCTTCGTTAAAAAGTCGGACAACTTTGCGAACAAGCTGCCGGCGAATAATCATGGTATTATTTAAATAAGCCATTCGTTAATTTTAAGCGGCGGCAAAGATAGACAGGCATTTTAGTAAACAGAATACATTATCCAGAATTCAGGAAAACTTAATTTTCAGGTGCATTTAACTTCAGATTCCTGTAATTTTCAGTTGATATTCGATACTTTTTAGGTGAAAACAATCCGAAAACACAGAAAACAATGAAAAAACTGCTACTTCTTGCTCTTGCAGCATTGCTGCTTTTTGCCTTCACAAAAAAGGAAGAACCCGTTAGCGAATGGCGTGGTCCCAACCGAAGCGGTGTTTACAACGAAACCGGCTTATTGAAACAATGGCCCGCTGATGGCCCCAGATTAATGTGGGCTAAAGACTCGATCGGACGGGGTTACGGATCTCCCGTAATTTCGGATAACCAGCTTTTTATTAACGGCGAAAAAGACAGTACAACCTTTCTTTATTCATACAACCTGAATGGAAAATTGCTCTGGAAAATAGCTTATGGTCAGGAATGGGTGAAAAATTTCCCGGGAGCTCGCTCCACTCCCACTGTTGTTGGAGACCTGATCTACGTAAGCACAGGAAAAGGCGACATTGCCTGTATCAGTAAAGATAACGGCAAGAAAATATGGTCGCTCAATATGATTGCCGACCTGGGCGGAAAAATCAACATGTTTGGTTACTCACAATCGTTGCTGGTAAACGGCGATTTGGTGTACTGTCAGCCCGGAGGCCCCGAAAACAATGTAGTTGCATTGAATCGCTTTACCGGGAAACTTGTATGGAGCCAAAAAGCAAATTCGGAAGTGGAAGCTTATGGTTCGCCCATTATTTATAAACGTGGCGACCGTGATTTGCTGCTCACATTCTCGGAATTGGCGTTCCTTGGCATAGACGGAAAAACTGGTGAGTTGATGTTTATAAACAAAATGGATACTGCCGGAAACCTGCACGGGAACATCCCTATTCTGGATGGCGACGACCTGTATTACACCGAAGGCGACGGCAACCGAACCGTAAAATTCAGGCTGGCCAGCGACGGCAGCTCAGTCACCGAAATGTGGCGGAACCGTTCGTTCGACAACATCATGGGCGGCGTAGTTCGTTTGGGCGACAAAATATACGGAACTGCCCACCGCCAGATGTACCTGAAATGCCTCGACATGAAAACCGGTCAGGTTACCGATTCGCTGCGGATGTTCCGTGGAAGCACTGTTGCCGCTGATGGAATGCTGTATGTATACACCGAAAAAGGCGACATGAACCTGGTTGACCCCAAGGCCGACAAAATGAAAATTGTAAGCACTTTTAAAGTGACCAAAGGAACCAAAGAGCACTTTGCCCACCCGGTGATTCATAATGGTGTTTTGTATATCCGCCATGGGGAAGCATTGCTGGCATATTTAATTAGAAAAGATAGTTAAAAGAAGATCCCATGACCGTTCGCTAAAGCGGAACGGCAAAGGATATTTCCACTCTGATTCTCTGTCGCCCTTATTCAGTAATTATTCTTTGCCGTTTGCCTTCAGGCAACGGTAACAATTTCACTAAAATTTTTCACTACTTTTAAAATATTCGTCAGCCTCGTTCGTCAACCCTGTTGTAAGCAGTGCTTCAGGCTTCAGTAGGTAGATTGCTCCGGTG
>JAJZSZ010000154.1 GCA_021849365.1 Bacteroidota bacterium
GGAAGGCTCAGGCGAAGATCCTTATTTGGGCTCTTTGTTTGCTGCCGCACGGGTTAAAGGTTTTCAGGGCAACGATTTAAGTGCCAATAATACAATTGCAGCCTGCGTAAAGCATTTTGCAGCTTATGGATTTATTGAAGCCGGCCGTGATTACAATACTGTAGAAATAAGTGAGAGCACTTTGAGGAATATTGTTCTTCCACCATTCAAAGCTGCTGCTGATGCCGGAGCCTTATCGTTCATGAATGCATTTAACGAGATTGGGGGCACTCCGTCAACCGCCAATGTCCATTTGCTTCGCGATATACTGAAAGGGGAGTGGAATTATAACGGATTGGTTGTTTCCGACTGGAATTCAATTGGAGAATTACTTATTCATGGAGTTGCTGCTGACAAGAAAGAAGCAGCCAGACTTGCGATAACTGCAGGTTCCGACATGGATATGGAAGGTAATTGCTATGTACCAAACCTGAAAAAACTGGTTGAAGAAGGAACGGTTGATGTCAAACTTGTTGACGATGCGGTGAGACGTGTATTACGTGTAAAATTTTTACTTGGACTTTTTGACGATCCATACAGGTACTGCGACGAAAATCGTGAAAAGACGCAAATTCTGACACAAGAACATCTGGTTGCTGCTCGTGAAGCAGCAAAGCGAAGCATTGTACTATTAAAAAATGATGGAGGATTATTGCCTCTGAAGAAGCAGGGGCAGAAGATCGCCTTGATTGGAGAATTGGCCGCCGATAAAGATGTTCCCCTGGGAAGCTGGCGTGCAAAAGCCATTACAGGTTCAGCAGTTTCGTTGCTTGAAGGAATGAAATCAGCGCTGACCCAACCGGAAAACCTGCAATACTCTGAGGGTCCGGTTTACGTTTCCGGGAAAAGCTTGTTTACTGTTCCGCTTGAATTTAATACGACTGATAGGACCGGTATTGATGAAGCTGTGAAAGCAGCTAAAACCGCTGATGTTGTTGTGATGGCTCTGGGCGAAAACTGTTTTCAAACCGGAGAAGGTCGCAGTCAAACCGATATTAAAATGAAAGGGTTACAGCAAGAGTTGCTAGAAGCTGTATTTGCCGTGAATAAAAATGTAGTTGTGGTTTTGATGAACGGCCGCCCTCTGGATATAAGCTGGATGGCCGAAAATGTTCCTTCGATAGTTGAAGCGTGGCATCTGGGTTCGGAAGCGGGAAATGGCATTGCCGATGTACTTTTCGGTGATTATAATCCGGCAGGGAAACTTCCGGCGTCGTTTCCACGCACTTTGGGACAGGTACCTATTTATTACAATCACAAAAGCTCGGGCCGTCCTTTTGACGGTGAAGGTAATGTGTTCTGGTCACATTATACCGATGCTCCGAATGACGCCCTGTTCCCGTTTGGTTATGGCCTAAGCTATACAACCTTTGCATATTCCGACCTGAAAATTAATGCCCCGGTTATCTCTAAGGGAGAGAAGCTGCAGGTTTCGGTTACCGTTAAAAATACGGGTAAAGTAGCTGGTGAAGAAGTTGTGCAGCTATATATCCGAGATTTGGTGGGCAGTATTACCCGTCCGGTAAAAGAACTGAAAGGTTTTGAAAAGATATCCCTAAATCCGGGAGAATCTAAAGTTGTCAATTTCACCCTGAATGAAAACGATCTGGCATTTTACGGAGCCGACAATCAGTTAAAAGCCGAACCTGGCGATTTTAAACTTTGGGTGGGACCAAACTCGGTAGAAGGTTTAGAAAGTTCGTTTACGTTGAAGTAACAAAGAGTCTGAAATTAGTCCTAAAGATCGAAGAAAGATTTTTAGGACTAATTATTTTGAACCGTGGTAGGTTTTATTGTGGGGTACTTCAGCCAGGCATTATTTCATAAATAAAATAGGACGCCCAACTTCCATTTTCAACAAATCGTTGTCCTGCAATCCAAGCTGCATCGGTCCTAATAACTTTCCCTGATTCATTTAATTGGACAACATTGGCGTGCACTACAATGACAACTGGAGGAGTGTCACCATGGAAGATTATTTTATCACTGAATGTATTTTGATATCGTGAGAACCTAACATTTACAGGAAACTTTCCAATTAACGGAAGTCCATTTTTATTAACCGGGAGATCTGTAATTAATCCGCCATAAATTTGGATATCTTTTAGCATCCACCCGTTATCAGTTGTAACAGATACGATAAAATCACCATCTTGATTTGTTTCTATTTTCACAATGCCTGCATTATAAAACTGGCCAGCAATCAAATCTGAATATTGAGGGTTAAAGGTATATTCTGGAGGATCGTCAGTTAAATTTATTACTCCTGATTTTAATTTCAGAGGTGCATCTTCAGTTGCCAGGAGTATTAAATCGGCTGACGAACTACAATTCCAGAGTACTAGAGCTAACATAAACAAAAACATCCGGCTTATTGGTGGTTGGAGCTTCGTGATTTTCATAGGGTATTTAGTTTAAGGAGTGTTTTACTTATTGATAATCAGTCGCTTTTGTGTATGTCAAGATAAGACTTTGTGAGTTAATTTTTCTAACCCAATGAACAAATCGATTATCCCGTTTAGCAAAGTGGGATTCCTATAAAGTTTTTGGGAAAAATCAGTCTTTCAATTTTTGTATGCCTAAACCATCAAAATGCACATTATTATTAAATGCTAATTTTCAGTAAATTATACTTAGTGAATTCGCTTGGAGAAATACCAGTATGATCTTTAAATACCCTAAAAAAGGTTGAGTAGCTGTTAAATCCTGCCTGCAGGGCTACTTCATTTAGTTTCGAGTCATTTTGCTCAGCCAGCATTTTCTTTGCAAACGAAATCCGGAATCCGTTAACGAAATCATTAAAATTGGTGCCCATTTCTTCTTTTAGGGTTTTTGAGATGTAAGTTCTGTTCGAGTTCATATCTTTTGCCAGTTGATCCAGAGTCAAGCCCGAATTCAGGTAAGGTTTATCATTCTCAAAATGCTCGTAGATTAATTGTTGCAATGATATTTCCTGTTTTTGATCTTGTCTGTTTATCGGTAATCGCTCAATATTGATGATTCGAAGCATAACATATCCAATGGCTAGCCACCCTGTACCCCAGAATATTTCGGTTGAAATTTGCCAGTTAATAAGTATATATTTTGAAAGCAGGGTTTGCTGAATGATGGCACAAATACTCAGAAATGCCAAAACCGATAGAACCGCTAAAAAGCCGGAAATCCGCTTCTTCCCTATGTATGACTTGTCCTGGATAGAGTATCGGGTAATCCGGGGAATTAAGTAAAAGGATATGATAATAGCTGAAATCAAGCCCGCAATAAAAAGGAGAGAGGTTATCCAGTTTACAAGAAAAGGGAAAAACAATTCGAGAGGAATAGCCTCCTTTTTTCCAAAAATGACTTCGTACAGATACAGTTTCAATGTCTCAATTGGAGAATAGATGTAAAAAGCATAAGCTGAGATCAGGAATTGAAATAATGGAACCAGGAAAAAGAGATAGAACAATGTTGAAACTTTTTGCTGATGCAGACATAAGGAGTAAAGGAAGAAAATGAAAAGGATGGGGCTACCTATCATACAAAACGGATAAAAGAAGAGCATAATCAGGCTAAATTCCTTGAATTGGTTATAGTCGGCAATCACACCCACAAAAATGATAAGTATGAATAGGAAAAACCAGAAAGCATAGTCGACAGCTATATTTTTTACTTTCCTTCTTCTGTAATAAAAGAAAGTCGCCCAAAAAGCTGGAGTTGCAGCTGCATAAATTGATGAAACAAGCAGTAAATTTTTCACAATAAATATTCTTATTAATCGCTTGAATGTTATTGTGCCTTCATTTCTTTAAGGTCTTTAACGCCCTTTAGTGCATTTCCAGTTTACTTCTGGCAAGGTTCGTTTCGCTTGGTCAGATTTTATTAAATATAAGAAAAATTGTTGAAATGAGAAACGATTTTGTGATTCTGAAATGACGTATTTGCCTCTTTATAATAACTTTATAGTTATTGAAGGTCGTTTCTCCCAATCCTAACGGATTCTTTTTTCAACACACCAATTGTGTCTTTAGGATATTCCCCTGAATTTATTGATGATTCTGCCGCAGTCGCCCTTTCCTGATCAAGAGAGTTCACATTTAAAAGTAGATTCTTCTGTAATTCGGTGAAGTATTACAATCCAACTTAAAAGATTAACTAATACACAAAAGATCAAATGCAAAAAAAGAAGTTAATTCTGTTTGTGGTAACCCTGTGGTTCTTAAATCTGACAGGGTTACTGGCCCAGGAAGCCATAACAGCTTCCGGGGGTAATGCATCCGGAAGCAAAGGCTCGGTAAGCTATTCTGTCGGTCAGGTAGCTTATACAACTATTTCCGGGGTAAATGGCATTGTGTCTTTGGGAGTGCAGCAAACTTATACCATTTCGGTGCGGGCACATCCTGAAAAAAATGCAATGATTACACTTCAGTTTATTGCTTATCCCAATCCTGCCAACGATTTCCTTACCCTTAAGGTCAGCCGGACTTACGATTTCTCTTTGACTAAACTATATTTCAGGCTTTTAGATATGAACGGAAAACTGTTACAGTCGGGGAAGATAACTGATTACGAAACCTCTATTTACATGACTGGTTTGGCACCCTCGGTGTATTGCCTTAATGTTTTTAGCCTCAATGAGGAAGTCATCTCTTTTAATATCATTAAAAAATAAAATATGAAACGAATCTATACATTTCTTGGAGCTATATTGATTGCAACAATAATCTTTGCCCAGGCACCATCTAAAATGAGTTTTCAGGCAGTGGTGAGAGACAGTAACAATAACCTGGTTACGAATACTTCTGTTGGATTACGCATTAGTATATTACAAAATACGGCTGTGGTTTATATTGAAACGCAAACACCTGTTACCAATGCTAATGGATTATTTTCTATTGAAATTGGAGGAGGAGCCGGATTTGAGTTAATCGACTGGACCAATGGTCCCTATTTTATCAGGAGCGAAGTTGATCCAACCGGAGGTACGAATTATTCAATTACCGGAATGAGTCAGTTACTAAGTGTTCCTTATGCTTTACATGCATTGACTGCTGGTTCGCTGACAGGAAGCAATGCCTTGAAACTTAAAGGAGCTGATACCGGTGTGGGGTCGAATGCATGGTCGCAGTTTGGTAATTCAAAGACTGATCCACTAAAAGATAAGCTGGGAACCATTGACCCGGCCGATATGGTGTTTGTAACCAACAATCAGGAGCGGATTCGAATAAAAAGCGATGGACCGATAGATGTAAGTAACGACCTGACCGTTAAAAAAAGCGTGTATCTCAATACTGTTGATGGTGGAACTACCAACTCGGGAACCCTGACTGTAGGTGGAATCACTAATCTAAACAATGCGTTGAATGTGAATAATCAGTCGCCAACTTACTTGTCAGGAGACCTTGACGTAGATGGTACCACAACCTTTCAGGGTGAAGCTTCGTTTGTGGGAGAAACCACTATGTCTGGCGCTAATTTTACCGGGCAGGTAACAATAGACGCAACCTTATCCGGTGAGCAGGACAATTATAATGGATATCCGCTGAGGGTGCAGGGCAGTGGTCAGGGAATCGCTGTTAAAATAAATGGCAGTCGAACAAATGCGAACAACTATGTGACTTTTTGGGATGAAAATGGTGTACAAGGTCGAATTGAAGGCGAAACAATTCCTGAAATGCTATTAAATCCGGAAACCATTGTTCAGAATTCGTTATATGCTGCTGACATTGTGCTGGGCGGCCTCGATGTTGGAATTGCTGGATGGGAGTTTGGTCAGGCCATTGCCGATCTGGCGGCAGCATGTTCTTCCAGTACCGGTTGCGCCGGATTTGGGGTAGTTGTATGTGCCCCAATACCTTCATTAATAGTTGCAGCGGTAGCCAATCTGGTTTTGAAAACGGCAACCTTAGCCATTGAAATTGGAAATGAAGTAAAAAGTGTAGCAGAGGCTGCAGCTTACAATACGTTTAAAGTTACTCAGATTGGAGTTACCTACCAGTCGGGCGCTGGCGATTATGCCGAATATCTTCCAAAAGCAAATACTGGCGACGACTTTAATCCCGGTGATGTTGTTGGGGTAAAGTTTGGATCGATTAGTGCGAATACCGATGACGCTGAAAAGGTAATGGTTGTTTCAACGAAAGCTGTTGTTCTCGGAAATGCACCAGCGGAAGGAGAGGAACCCAATTATGAAAAAATTGCCTTTATGGGCCAGGTGCCTGTTAATGTTTTAGGGCCTGTTGCTCCCGGCGATTATATTCTCCCCAGCGGTCAAAACGATAGATACGGAAAGGCCAAAAAACCTGATGAACTGACAATTCTGGATTATTCTAAAATCATTGGTATTGCCTGGCAGGGTTCTGATGGCCCCGGAGCCGTTATAAACGTAGCCGTAGGTTTAAATGCTAATGATGTGGCCCTTTATACCCAAAAGCTGGAGGAAAGAATCGATGCCCAGGCTCTTGAAATTGAAGATTTAGTAAAGAGACTGCTGGTGGTTGAAGACAAGTTGGCTAATGGGAATTCAGGTAACCCAAATGCTGAACGCAAAATCAAATATTACAAACCGAAAAGAGACCAGCTTGAAGAAGGACTCGAAATGGCCGAGGCTAAGTTGCGCGACGATGGTGTTGATGTTGACAATCATCCTTTCTTTAAAAAGATGAAAGAAGATCCAGCTTATAAGGAGGAATTCTTTAGTAAGGTTGATGCCAAGTTTGACAAGGAAGTAGAAGAAAAAACAATCTATAACAACAAACATGGAATTAAAACAGAAAAAGAGTGATCGCTGGCTGAGTAGTTATCATCTTACCTGATTTTCCCACATTTGGCTACCGCCATTAATTTCAGAACGAAAGCCAGTTAAACTTCAGCCCGGAGCATTTGTTCCGGGTTTTTTGTGCTTTTCTGAAAAAGATCGGTATGTAATCCTGTAAATATAATGCTGTCGAAAGCCGATTGAGTATGGCGGGGCAGGTACTCATCAGCTGAGAGATGCCAAAACAAATTATTTTTTTTATTTTGTGTAATTGGCAGATAAGTAGGTTGTTAGTTCATATGCCTATACATGCCATTCGTGTAAAATTTTGTATTGTTCATATTATTTTTAGTTAAATTTTCTGTTTTTGTCGATCGGGTTTCTTAACTTTTCATAAGAATCGTTTCCGATTCCGGGGAGAAACTTCAACATTCCCCCAAAACTTAATTACTAACTAAAAATTTTAATTTATGTCTTCCACTTCAGATTACAACGATTTGTTGCCTGTTATTCAGGCCATCCCGACCAGTGATGTGTTATCTCCCACCATCCCCATTGATGTGTATGTTCAGGAAGTTGAGAACCTTTGGCATTGGTGCCAGGACGATCAGGCAGCACTGGTTAACGCCAGCCTCGACTGGAGTTTGGTTACCAGTTTACCGGCCAGGGCAGGAGCTTGCCGCGAAGCACAATCGATCTGGGTTAAGGAACGCAACATGCGTCAGGAAGCCGAACAGCTTTGGAAGAATGAAGCTCCGGCTGCTTTCAATCTGCGCGACGAATTGCTTCACACTTTTCGTTTCGCGTTTCGTAAGGACGCCGGACTATTAACCCGGCTCGACGAAATTGAACAGGGTAACACTAACTCCGATATGGTTCAGGACCTGAACGATCTTTCGGTGCTTGGTAAGGCGCACTTTGATTTACTTGCCCTGATCAATTTCAATCCGGCGACACTCGATCAGGCGGCTGTAACAGCCGACCGCATGGCCGACATTCTGGGCGCTACAAATGGTGAACGCAAGGAAGTGAGCGAATCCATGATTATCCGTGACAAGGCTTACACGTTCCTGAAGCTGGCTGTCGACGAAGTACGCGAATGCGGTAAGTTTGTGTTCTGGCGTAACCCCGACCGGTATAAGGGTTATGTTAGTGATTTCTGGCAAAAACGGAATTCCGCCAAAGAAAAAGAAACTCCTGTAGCCTAAAACCACAGGGAAATGATTTTAATTGGCTGTCATTAAACAACAAAAGTCATTTGCATCCGGTCACCCCGAATTTATTTCGGGGTCTTTTTTTGTTATACATTACGATTCGGAGATCTGACCAGACTAAATGCGCAGGGAGTTTGGAAAGATCGGACAGAGTCTATTAATGGTAGACTCTTTTTTATTTTGACTAACTCGTACGCCCAAATCCTTAACTCGTTCGGGTAAATCTTTAACTCGGGCGCCATATTCTTAACTCGTGCGGCCAAATCTTTAACTCGTTCGCTTATATTCTTAACTCGTGCCCGATATTTTTAACTCGGGTGGCAATAGTGATAACCTCAGACCATAAAAAAAGTAGGCGCCCCCTCTGAGGCGCCCACCCTAACAAACAGACTGTAGTTTTAGTAGTTAGTCTGTTCCACCATATGAAATGCTAGAGCTATTTCTTGGGTTTATCTTCTTTCCTGGAAAACCACTTTACCAACCTGTGTTTTTCCATCCATAGTCAGGTGATAGAATACCATTTGGCTGCTCACCAAGTTCGGTACAAATTCTACCTTATTCAGTACACCACCGGTAACCGGGGCATCCCACAAAGTTGCCAGTTTAGCGCCGGTAACTCCATAGATCTCCAGCTTAGCCATACCATCGGTTGCCGAACTAAACTCAATATTCAGTCGATCGGTGAATGGGTTTGGATAAGCTTTCAGAGTAGGTTCAATAAAAGTAGCTAGTGGAGATATCCCTGCAATTTTAGCGACTTTTTCTATAACAATTGACAAACTTGCTGAATTTGCACTAGTCGTAAATTTGCTATCGCCTCCATAATAAGCAATTATATCATGTGAGCCTCCTGTCAGATTTGATATTTTTAAAATAGCTGAAGTTACTCCATTTAAAGTGCTTACTGCTGATCGTGTCAAATAATTCGCATTATCATAGAAATATACATATCCGGTGGGATTTGCAGAATTGGTTTCTGAAATCGTTGCTTTTAATGTTATTTCTGTACCAAATGCTATTGGTGATGATGCGGGACTTGCCATTACTAAATCAATAGTAGTTGGAATAGTTCCTATAGAACTTGAAGCTCCGTGAACTTGCAGGTTTCCTCCGGCAATGGTCTGTTCGCCAGTTTTTATTCCATCCCAACTACTTGAGAACCATACACCACCTTTACTTGATGTAACTGTAATTCCAATTGCGTCGTTTTTTCCAGGCTCTCCCAGATCAGTCATTGTTACATGGAGTAGGGCTCCACCATCAACGGATATTGGGTACCCATCAGTTTGGTACATCTTAATGTATTCCGGTGAAGTAGGGTCGGTATAGGTAATATCCTTAATGTTACACTTTCCATCGAAGACTGCTTTGGCTGGCCCGGTAGAAGATGATTCCGCAATTATGCTTAATGAAGACATTGCGTTACCTTTAATCTGGTAAACATGGAGTTTGCCATCGGCTTCAGTTCTGCGGAAAATGGAGTTGATAGTCCCTTGTAGGTTTTTACCACTCTTGTTGTACTTGACATTAAATCCAAAGTTTGTCTTTTTGCCAGTTTCACCTGCAAGTTGTCCATTTGAATTTTGATTTATCAAATAGCCACCTCCGGTTATGAAATCATTAAGCGGTTTAGTTATTGTTATTACAGTATTATCATCATTGTTATTTCTTAGATAATAACCATCATAACCAACTATGATTCCAATTGTATATTGGGCAGCGTCTGCACTTCCTGTACTAGCACTTTTCCATTCATAACTTACTGTTCCAGTCTTTATATCTAGATTTACCAGACCAACAGGTAGCCATCCAGAAATAGGCGCATCACTTGCATCTCGATTTACAAACATCACTTTTGCATTTCTAATGTCACCAGCAAAGTCATCATAATATGCATCACCTATTTCAGCTGTAATGTCTCTTATGGTTGCATTTAAAATTACTGTAGATCGG
>JAJZSZ010000155.1 GCA_021849365.1 Bacteroidota bacterium
AAATGCCGCAGGGTTTTACATTTCTGCACTGATCATTGGGTTTGGCATTGGCGTGGTCTTCCCTACATTTCAGACCATTGTCAACAATTTGGCCAACAACGGAAACCGGGGAGCTGCCAATTCAACACTTTATACCGCGTTGGACCTTGGAATGGGACTCGGAATGATGATTTCCGGGCTGATTGCCCAATATATTTCAATTTCAGCTCTGTTTCTGATTAGTGCCGTGGTTTGCCTTGTCGGTCTTGCCTTTTTCAGATTGAAGATAAACGGCTATTACCAGTTAAACTCAATTCCATCCAGATAATCCGGCTTCAAAAAAATTAGGTTGATCTATTGAAATCCAACCATTATCCTTTCCAATTGTGATTGAAGAATAAATATTTTGATTCTCCGCGCAAGTTTTCTGATCTTTAAGTGTCAAATCTCCTAAACGAGAACTGAAAATTTCAGGAATGGACGAATCGGAACTGATAAAAGGCATACAGATGGCCGACCAGCAGGCATTTCGCACGCTGGTCGAATCATACCAAAAGATGGTAGTAAATACTTGCCTGGGTATTGTGCACAATCAGTCAGATGCCGAAGATTTGGCACAGGAAGTTTTCCTGGAAGTTTTTCGCAATGCTGATCAATTCAGAGGTGATGCGCGCTTATCGACATGGCTGTACCGCATTGCAGTAAACCGTTCGTTGAATTTTATGAGAGCTAACCGAAGAAAGCGCTTCTGGCAAAGCATTGAAGAAACATTTTCAGGAGGACGTAATCATTCAAGGGAAATTTCAGAAAACAGGAGTGATCAGCCCGACAATGACATAAAAGACCAACAACGACGCGACATGTTGCACAAGGCCATCGACAATCTGCCTGAACGACAACGAATAGCTTTTACTCTGAATAAATATGAGGATCTCTCCTACCTGCAGGTTGCTGAAATTATGCAACTTTCTGTGGCATCGGTCGAATCGTTGATTCATCGCGCTAAAAAGAATTTACAGGATCAACTCTACGAGTGCTACAAAAAAAAGTGCATTTAAAAACGCAAGTTTTCAGAACAAAAGGTGTCAAACTATTAAAACGAATAAAAAATGAACTGCAAGCAAATCCATAACAACCTGATCTTTTACCTTGGGCACGAGCTGAGTGATGAAAAGATGGAAGCCATTGGGCGCCACATCAACACTTGTGCTGACTGTCGCCAGTTTGCAGAAATGATGAAGCAGCAGCTTCAGCTCATCGACGATGAAAAAAGACCGGAAGTATCGCCTTATTTCTATACACGTCTATCAGCACGCTTCGACGAGAATTATAAATCTGTACCGGCATTCATTCCAGTTTGGCTGCAGACAGCAGCATTTACCATTTTACTTGCCGCATCAATTGCCGGCGGTATTTACCTGGGGACTCATATATCGGCTCCTGCAGCAAATTCAGCAGAAAACAACGTGTTGCTGATGAATGATTTTGAAGCTGAACCTATTGAAACCTTTTTACTCAATCAGCAATGAACCTAAACACCAAACACCGGATTCTGATTGGGCTGATCATCATCCTGATTGCAACCAATCTATCGACCATCGGTTCATATTACTATCACCGTATTGCTGAACAGAAAAAGATAGAGGTAACTAGCAATGAACAGTCGGCTATACCAGGAGAACAACGCACACGATATTTTCGCGATCAGCTCAATCTTGATGATAACCAGACCAACAGCTTCCGCGAAATAAACCGCACGTTCAACCGTTCGGCCCGCACCATTGAAGAAAATCTGGCTGTTTTGAGAAAAAGTATGATTGATGAACTTGGAGCACCCAGCCCCGACACACTAAAACTGAGACAACTCGCTGCTGAAATAGGGAACAACCACCGCGAATTAAAAGAAGTTACCTCAACGTTCTACCTCAGTATGAGAGAAATTTGCACACCCGAACAACAAACAAAACTGCATTCGATTTTCCAGTCGATGCTAAATAAAGAAAACCAGGTCAACCTTCCGCAGCCCGGGTACCAGCGCGGAAGAGGCCGCAACAAATAATCAATTTTTAAATAGAAAAATCATGAATACAAATCGCACGAAACGGTTTGCAGGGCTTCTCATTGTCCTAACCGTACTCACAACAACCGCTTTTACCGGCAACAATCCGGGCCGCAACAATAACCGGGGCATTTGCATTAACCGGATTTCGAACCTGACTGACGGGCAAAAAGAAAAAATTGGCGCACTTCAGACTGAACATCAAAAAACGATGGACCAGCTTCGGCAAAACCGCCAAAATACCACCGACTGGACAGTAAAAAATCAGATTCGCGAAGAAATGAACACTGTAAATCAAAAGTATCGCAACGAACTAAAGTCAGTACTTACTCCTGAACAGCAAAACCAACAAATAAGCTGCAATCAAGGCAAAGGGAAACGACAAGTTCAAAGCAAAGGCACATGCGGCAAGTCACGTGGCAATTCCAACGGGTCTGGAAAAGGGCAGCGTTCCGGAACAGGAACCTGTCGCCAATCATAACAATCAAATAAAAATCACTCAAAAAAAAGACAAAATGAACACAAAAAACATGCTTTTCGGAATGATGTTAATGGCATCAGCAAGCTTAGGATTTACTTCATGTAACAACTCTCCGATTGTTGAAGATGAATATTTCGAAAAATCAGCAGCGATCCCAACCATCACCGATTTTCCTGAATTGGTTTCAGGAGAAGAAGCCGGAATCCTCTTAATGCGTGAAGAAGAAAAAATGGCACACGACGTATATATGGTCCTAGGGCAAACAACCGATTTGGTAATCTTCGACAACATTGCATCCAGCGAAACCAATCACTACAATGCCATCGGATATTTAATTTCGAACTACAAACTCGCCGATCCGTCAACCGGCGTTGAAGGCACTTTCACAAATCCTGATTTAGCCGCCTTGTACGAAAAACTGGTTGCTGCCGGAAAAGTTTCGCTCACCGAGGCCCTTAAAACCGGAGCATTGATCGAAGAAACCGACATTGCAGATCTTGAAAAACTATTAGCTACCACAACCAACAGCGCCCTGCTTCAGGTTTACGGCAATTTGCTGCGAGGCTCACGTAATCACCTTCGGGCATTCGTATCAACTCTGGGCACTTACAACGTCAGGTATACACCAACGGTTCTAAGTACGGAAGCCTTTACACAAATCGTTACTACTCCTATAGAAACTGGAAATGGTAACGGAAACATGAATGGAAATGGAAATAAAAACAGTTATGGCAAAGGGAAAGGTAACTCCGGAAAGGGCAACGGAAACAGCAATCGTGGAGGTAATGGCCAAAACGGCAATGGTTCTGGAACCGAAACTTGCATTAACGGATAAAATAAACCGGATTGATTGATTCGGCACATCCACCACCAAGGCTCTTTATTCACGTGAAGGGTCTTTTTCATAACACTGATCCGATGACTTCGAGCCATCGGATCAGTTGAAAAGCTACTTCTATATTTTCTTTCCTATATAGAACACATAGCCGTAGTAGGCCTTGTATTTGGAATACAATTCGGCTTCATAGCGCTGAAATCCGATGAATTCTTCTGCCATTTTGTTACCGGCATACTTCTTCAGAAAAGCTTCCTGAACAGCAACTTGCGGAACATGGTAATTTTCAGTCCAGCAATTTTCGGGCAAAATGAACGAAGCCACCGGAACGTAGCCAGCTTTTTGCATTTGAGTCACCTTGTTGGGAATCGTGTCAATTTCTGGATAAGCGTCCATCCAAAACCTTTCAATTTCTTCAGGGCGTTCGTCGGTAAACCACGAGGCTTCGGTAACAGCAACGTAACCACCTGTTTTGAGAAATTTTCGCCACTCGGTTAAGCCACGAACAAAACCAATGTTATAAATAGCACCTTCCGACCAGATCAGGTCGAGTTCTTCTTCCTGAAAAGACAGGTTGTCCATCGAACCAACTTCGCCTTTCACTCTTTCCTGAAGATTCAGCTTTTCGGCATTCTGGTTAAACAGCCTGATGAAATCGGGAAACAGGTCGATGCCGGTAATTTGCCCGGGAGCATTTTGTGCCAAAACCATAGTCTGGCCGCCCGTTCCGCAACCCAAATCAACAATGCGCGATTCGGCGCGCAGATTATCGATAAAGCTCAGCGCCTTCAAAGTCACTTCAGGACTACCGGGACCCTGCCTTTCGGTACTTGAAAAATATTCGCAGATTAAACTAAAATCGAATTCGTGAATGGATGTATTATCTGTATTACTCATGATGTTTAAAATTTTGACTATTAATGCGATCAAAAGGATTCAATCCTTTGACAGCTAATTTTTGTAAAATAAAGACGTGAAAATAACCCCTGCCAGAACTGGCCTGAGTTTACGAAGGGATAACCGAAGGCTTACACCCAGGGTTATTTACATCACACGATCCGAAGTAACTTTAAACATCCAATGGTTTTAGTGCTGCAAAAATAAGCTTATTTGGTGTATTTATCAAAAACCTCCACCAATTCTTTTGGCGCTACTGGCCGGCCAGTCTGATTATTGACACAAACTGCAGTAACTTTTCCTTTTACCATCAATTTCTGATCGGAAGAACGATAAATATCCTGCAGGAAAACAAACTTCAGATTGCCTTCACGGGCTACATTTACCCGGCAAACAAACTGATCGCCACTTTTCAGTGGTGCTTTGTAATCAATCTCCACGCGAATCACGACCGCATCAATGCCATCATCGTGCATCTGAGCGAAATTCAGGCCAACATGCTCCAGAAATTCGTGACGGGTATGTTCCAGGTAATTCTGGTAAACCGCATTGTTTACAATCCCCTGTAAATCGCATTCGTAATCGCGCACTTTAAATGGCAGTTCAAAAACGTATTCCATAATATCGGTAATTTTCAAAAAACAAATGTACCAAATCAGGACATACTAAACCAGCGAAAACGCCCGTTATGTCTATGCTTCGTGGTCAAACGAAGTTTGAAGCAACATTCATTTTGCTTTAATTAAACCCACGGCTGAAACAAAAACGCCGCAATTGAGTCAACTGTATTAAATGATTTACACTATTTTTGCCCAAGTTTTGTTCGATCGCTTATGAGATTTATATTAGTCCTTTTCACCCTGATTTCCTTACTGTTTGAGACGCCTCCAGGTACATTCCGCGAAAAGCAGTTAAAATATACACGAGTCAGGGAAGCCTATTCTACCAAAGAAAAATCCGTAATCAAAACCTTGTCAGAACGCTCACTTTCACGCGATAGTCTGCGCATTTACCTGCGCGCATTCAAAACCGAGAAGAAAATTGAAGTATGGGGAAAAAACATCTGTGACTCCACTTACACGCTAATTAAAGAAATTCCGATGTGCGAAATTTCCGGTGATATTGGCCCGAAACGACGTTCGTACGACTTGCAGGTTCCTGAAGGTTTTTACCACATCAACGAACTGAATCCGTACAGCAAATATTACCTGTCGATGAAAATCAATTACCCCAATCCTTCAGACAGTGTGCGCGGGGTAAAAGGACATTTGGGCAACCTCATTTATATCCATGGCGGCTGCGAATCATCGGGCTGTATCTCAATAAACGATGAGAAAATCAAAGAGCTCTTTGTTTACTGCATCGAAGCTTATAATGCCGGTCAGCAAGAGATTGGCATTGCCATTTATCCGGCCAAACTGGAGGATAAAACCTACAACAAGTTAATCAGTGGTTACAGCAAAAACAAAGACAAAGTAAGCCTTTGGGGCGATCTGAAAAAAAGCTACGACCTTTTCAACCAGAAGAAAGTTCCGCCGACAGTAAAATATTTGCCGGACGGAACGCACGAAATCAGTATTTCACCAGAAGCGGAGGCCCAATCGACCGGTTCAGTTGTGCCGATTGCAATCCAAGGTCCAACTTTAGACCAATAACATTTACTAAATATTTACTGAACCGGATATTTGAGGTAAACTAAGTCGTCTTTTCTGATTTTTCAGCCAGAAATAGCGCAATTCACTAAACTCATTTTAGTTAAAGTTTAGTTAAAATTCAGAATATCAGCAGCATTTGAAATAATAACATATTATTTTGGCCGTTGAAAAACAAAGCCTGAAACAAATTCAATGTTATTATTCAAACTATGAAACGGACAATTTTAACTTCAATTGCCATGATCATTGCGATTATTGGCTCATTCGCGCAAAGCATCCCACCATTTGTTACCGATAGTCTCGATAATTACATCAAACTTGCGATGCAAAGCTGGAAAATTCCCGGCGTTGCCGTCTGCATTGTAAAAGACGGACAGGTGATTTATGAAAAAGGATTGGGTGTTATTGAGTGGGGTAAAAAAGAAAGTGTTAATGAGCAAACGCTTTTCCCGATCGCATCAATAACCAAAACCTTTACAGGAACAGCCCTAGCAATGCTCGAAGCCGAAGGCAAGGTTTCGCTCAACGACCAATTAACCAAATGGTTGCCTTCGTTTAAGATGAAAGATAAACTATACGAAGAACAAATTACACTTACCGATATTTTATCTCACCGTTCGGGCTGGAAAACCTTCCAGGGCGACCTGCTAAATACTGAGTCGTCGATGGATAAAAGTACCATGCTTGAAAAATTCGGACAACTGCAACCAGCCTACCCTATCCGAACGCGATTTGGATACTCCAATTTTGGTTATATGCTGGCCGGTGAGGTATTTAAGCCAATTTCGGGGAACGACTGGGCTCATTCTGTAAGGAGTTTAATTCTCGAACCATTGAAGATGCAGCGAACCATAATTTATCCTGATCAACTTGCCACAGCAACAAATATTACCTCGAAGCATACAGTAAAAAATGATACTATCGTCGTTTTAAAACCAGACAAAGTTGATATTCAATCCTATGGTGGAATATATTCAACTGTACATGATTTGGCAACTTGGATGAATACGTTACTGAATAAGGGAATCTGCAACGGGGAAAATATAATTCCGGAGAAGGCCATAAACAAGATGTGGACAAGCCATACGATTATTGGCAAGGGAAGGGCTGCCGACCGCCAGTTCTATCTCAAAACCTATGGATTGGGATGGGAAATTATGCAATACAATGGCTACGAAGTTATTCAGCATGGTGGTGCCTATTCCGGCGTATTGACTATGATAGGGATGATACCGTCGATAAACCTCGGAATTGCTATTTTGACCAACTCCGACGACCATATGCTTCAGGAAATTCTGAAATGGCAGGTATTCGACGCTTTCATCAACAGGCAGGCCCCAAATTACCTTAAGAGCATCATCGAATATCAACAAAAGAAAAAAGCTGCTGAACAGGTCGCCAAACAAAGCAGTGAAACAACGAAAAATCTAACTAAAGAATCCCTGGCTATTCCGATGGAACAATTAACAGGCACATATCTATGTGACGCTTATGGGAAATGTTTTATCAATAAGAAAGGAGCCATTTACGTTCTGACTCTTGAATATCATCCTCAACTGGAAGGCGCTTTGAGCCCTCACTCCAAGAACCAGATAACCTGTACTTACAACCATCCCATGTTTGGACAAACGAATCTGCCCTTAACAATCGAAAACAATAAAGTGAAAGGGTTTACCCTTTTTGTCGATCCGTTTGTTGAAGCTGACGGATATGAGTTTCACAAGATCGAATAAGAAAGGCTCCCTGCCTGCACAAAGAGCCCTTCGGTATAATTTAAGTTTTTCGCTTTATTTATAAATTTTATCAAAATCAGTAACTGGAATTTTGTATAATAATCCTTTATAGTTTCCGTAGTACAAATAGTTGTTGTACACAAAAATAATCATTGTAGCACCTGCATTGAGAAATGGGACATCCATCTCTTTGAATGTATTGGACACAGGGTCAAATTCAATCAATTTCGCGTTTCCATTTATTGCCGACCCACCAGCAATATAAAACTTTCCGTTATACGAAGTTGAAATTGAGCCACCAAAGTAATTGTTGAAAAATCCCGGAGACTTTTGACCCAGATCTTTCCATGTGTCAGTAGTTGTGTCGTACTCAAATAACGAGCTGTACTCTGTATTACCTATCGTGTATGTTGGAAACCCCAGAAAACATTTTGCCTTATATGCAATTGTAACAGGTGAAGTTATGTCCCGATCTGTTAAAATAGTGGTTCTTGAAATCCATTTATTGTTCGTTACATCATATTCATAAAACCAGTTTCTCTTTCCAACAAAAATCCTGTTGTTGTTGACCATGGTGAATAACTTTCCGCCAAAATCCTGATTGGGAGACTGATCCGGCAAGTCCTGAAGTTTCGACCATTTATCACCTGAAATTGAATATTTATAGGTAATCCAGGCTTTTTTATCGTAGCTAAAACCTATAATATACAGATCACTTCCATTAACAAATAATTTATCCGGAGCATCAAATTCGTAAGTAGGCATGGTGCTAACATTTTTCCAATTAAGGGTCGCCGGATCAAATTTTACAAGTTTACCCGTATTGTGACCATCGGCAAATACAGGGAATATGCCATATAGCGCGTTATCGTAACTCGAATAATTCGAAGTTAAGGTATAATTATAGTTACCTTCAAGTTCCGGAAAATAAACATTTATCCATGGCTGAACCAGATGCAGCACATTCTCAAGTCCCATTGATTGATTCCCGATCATCAGGCTGAAATTTGGGTATTCAGGGCAATCGTAGACATTATTTACTACAGCCTTAATTCCTGATGAATTTACTTCGGTTAATGTAAGATCATTGTTGCCTAATTTGCAAAGCCCAACCTTATCGCGGGTTATTGTTGACGGTAAATTCTCAAACGTTACTGTAATCTCAGTTCCTTTTTTTATTTCATGTGGCGTTATCGATGCAATTTTTATTTTCGGAATGGGAATATTTATCTTAGCCGAAGTGTATGCATAATCAAATCCCAGAGGAATTGATTGCATGCCCTCCTGATAATCCCAGGGAACAACAAGCGTGGCTTCCGTTTTACTTACGTAGTGAAAGATATTATCTATGGCCGAGTAGTTTGAAGTAGACAGCTCAGGAAAAAACCGGTCGCCTTTAATACGAACAGTTTCGCCATATTTGGCTATAACCGGACCTATTGAGGTAATTACCGGCTGCATAAATTCAACATTATCCTCAGAAACGACGGTATTATTATTCGACCATTTCCCGGAAACTTTACCTGAAAAGAACGGCTTTATTACTTTGGCCCTGATAAGATCATCTGTTGCTGATAAAACCGATAATTGTTTTGCATTTATTTCAACCGAATTGAATTTCTGCAAATATTTCCCGCGAATAACGATAACAGTATCCAGCCAGGCCGATTTGGGAGAAACACTGGTTATTTCAGGCATTAATACTTCAAATGGTTTATCAACCACAGTGTACCGATCGAATTGTTTTAGCCGGAAGTTCTTTATTCCCTTCGGAACATTCTGACTTACCAGCATTTCAATGACCGAATCGTTCATGCTTAAAATCGTATTATCAACCATATAATATTGATACATACTGTAATCCTCATTCAAGACCCTGTCGACACAAGAAAAACCTTTACCTCTTATTTTCACCTTGTCCGATTGAAAAGCTTTATCCGGAACAATACTGTAAACTACAGGATTTCCGAGCTTAAAATTGGTTTCAGCTTTACCGTTTTGGCCTCCAACTTCAATGGTAATTTCAGCTTCAACCGATTGCGTCAAAAGGGGAACAATCGTTTTAACCGAAGCTTCTGAAGAATAAACTACTCGAGCTGGGATGCCAGAGAAATAAACTTTATTGTCAGTATTTACCGAACTGAAAAATTGTCCGGAAATAGTAATCGTATCATTTACATACGCCACTGCCGGCAAAAAACTTTTAATAACCGGTGACTTGGATCCCTTACTGGTAAAACTAACTTCATTCCCAT
>JAJZSZ010000156.1 GCA_021849365.1 Bacteroidota bacterium
GTGGCCGATTACCTGAAACCAACCGAAAAAGAGTTTGGCGAATTTTTCCTGCTCTCGCAAACCGGCATCCAACTACCGTTAGGAACCTTTTTGCGCCTGACAATCTAAAATTTACGATTTATCTATTTACAATTGACCATTTAACAACCAGCCATTTAACCATTCAGGAGTTCTTATCTATGAAATTTACCGCGAAAACCGACTGCACACTCCTCGAACTCATCCTGGCCCATCACCCTGGAATGTCGAATTCGAAGGCCAAAAAGATGATCGAAAACTACAAGGTAAAATGTGGCGAGTCAATCCTGAAACGGCCGGTTGATGCGGTATCGAAAGGTCAGGTGGTGGAATTTCTACAGCGGGAAGCAATCAAAACGGTGAAGGTTGACGACTTCAGGCTGCGGATTGTTTACGAAGACAAATGGCTGATTGTAGCTCACAAACCGTTTGGCATTGTGTCGAGCGGTGATACGCTGAAAGAAGGACAAACGCTGTTTACCCAAATCCGCAGCTACCTGCGCAGCAAATACGGCATGCGCGAGCAGCTTTTTGTGGTGCACCGGCTCGACAAAGCCGTGGAAGGACTTATCATGTTTGCACGCTCGGAAGCCGTGAAGAAGAAACTTCAGGAAAACTGGAAGCATATCAACAAATATTACGTGGCACAAACCACTGCTATTCCGAAGGAAAAAAGCGGCACCATCCACTCGTGGTTGCGCGAAGAAGAACACATGAAGATGGTATCGTACGAAACCGAGGTTCCGGAATCGAAAGAAGCCATTACACACTACCGCGTGCTCAAAACCATGGGTGAGTATGCTTTGGTCGAAATTAAGCTGGAAACGGGCCGAAAAAACCAAATCCGCATCCACCTCTCGTCAATCGGATGCCCTATTGTGGGCGACCGCCGCTACAACGACGACGACCGGACAGTTAAATCCATCAAACTACTTTCATACAAGTTGGAATTTGAACATCCGGTAACCCGGCAATTGATGAAGTTTAGCCTGCCCATTCCACGGAACTTCGAGTCGAGAAGCAAATAAATTTAAACTTTCAGGCAATAAGTTTTAAAATTAGATTTTGTAATCTCCTTAAATTCTTTTCATTATACGCATTGATTTTACTTATTAGTAAGTATATTTGTGCCGAATAAACTCGTACAAAGATGTCAGTAACACGTGAAAAAATACTTGAATTGGGTGAAGAACTGATCCTCACCAAAGGCTACAATGGTTTTAGCTATCAGGATATTTCGACGGTCATGGGCATCAAAAATGCTGCCGTACACTACTATTTCCCGAGTAAGGAAACCCTAGGTGCCAGCATTCTGAAAACCAACATCCAGCGGTTTGAAGAAATGGTTGAAAACATGCAAAACCGTGGTTTTGACGAGCGGCACCAACTGGAAGCCTTTATGAAACTGTACCTGAAAAGTAACCGCGAAAGCAAGATTTGCATCATTGGATCGCTCGGAACAGACGTGAATACGCTAAGTGAACCCATGCAGCAGGAACTGCAGAAAATGGTCGAACGCATTTTGACCTGGCTTACTGAAATACTGGAAAAAGGGAAGCAGAAAGAACTGTTTCAATTCCGGATATCAGCCAACGATCAGGCCATACAAATTCTCTCGTCGCTGGTTGCCGGTCTTCAACTTGCCCGAATTCTTGGAAAACAAGCATTTAAAAGCATTCACCAATCTATTCTGGAAGAGATTGCCACATCAGGGCTAAACACTGATGAAGGAAAAAATAGTCAATCGTAAATATAAAATAGTCAATATGAAACGAGTAGTTATTACAGGACTTGGAGCCATCACCCCAATTGGCAATTCGGTTGCCGAATACTGGAAAGCCCTTACACAGGGAAAAAGCGGTGCTGCAACAATAACAAAATTCGATGCTTCAGGCCTGAAAACACAGTTTGCCTGCGAAGTAAAAGACTTCGATCCGTTCCTTTACATGGAAAAAACCGAAGCCCGGAAGAACGATTTATATGCACAATATGCATTGGCCTCGACCCACGAATGTATCACCGATTCGATGATCGACTTCGAAAAGGTTGACCGCACACGTTGCGGTGTGATCTGGGCAACCGGAATTGGTGGCGTCGGAACATTCGAGAGTCAGATTAAAGAATATTTCTCTCCGGAAAACAAGGGAAGGATCAGCCCGTTTTTCATCACCAAAATGATCCCCAATATGGGTTCGGGATTGATCTCCATAAAATATGGATTACAAGGCGCCAGTTATGCCACAGTTTCAGCCTGTTCGTCATCAAATCACGCGCTGACTGATTCATATAACCTCATCAAAATGGGAAAAGCCGACGTGATGCTCGCTGGAGGATCGGAAGCGCCAATCACCATTGCCACAGTGAGCGGTTTTAGCGTGATTAAAGCTCTTTCGGAACGCAATGATACTCCTGAAACAGCTTCGCGCCCATTTGACGAAAGCCGCGACGGATTTGTACTTGGCGAAGGCGCCGGCGTTTTGATGCTTGAAGAGTTGGAACATGCCAAACACCGCGGAGCCAAAATTTATGCTGAAATGACAGGTTACGGACTCGCTTCGGATGCCTATCACATCACCGGTTCTCATCCTGAAGGGCTGGGTGCACAACTTGCCATGACCGAAGCCATGCGCGAAGCCGGACTAAAACCGGAAGACATCAGCTACATTAACTGCCACGCAACATCGACACCTGTTGGCGACATCAGCGAATCGAAAGCCGTAGCAGCAATATTTGCCAATTGTTTAGATAAAGTCGCCGTTGGTGGTACCAAATCGATGACCGGTCACTTATTGGGTGCTGCCGGAGCCATCGAAGCTACCTGCTGCGTTCTGGCTGTGAAAAACGACCTCATTCCGCCGACTATTAACCTGCAAAACCGCGATGCTGCCATCGATCCCCGAATCCGGGTGGAACAAACCGCATGCAAACAAACGGTTCGTGCTGCACTGAACAACTCATTTGGATTTGGAGGACATATTGTAAGTACGCTTTTCCAGAAGTACGAGGAATAAAAACTGATAGCTCATTAAATGAAGAAAGCGGAGAAAATAAATTTCTCCGCTTTCTTTTTATATACTGAAGCGTTTATTATGCTGCTTCCGTGAGGAAAACATAGCGAATAACAACCAGGAAGAACAACAAATACATCATCCAATGTACGCTTTTTGCTTTTCCGGTTAAAACTTTCAGCAAAGTATAGAAAATGATACCGGCAGCAACACCGTTGGCGATGCTGTATGTAAAAGGCATCATTACAATACACATGAAAGCTGGCAATCCTTCAGTGAAATCATCAAAGTTGATTTCTTTAATTGCCGAAACCATCAGCAAACCAACAATGATCAAAGCAGGAGCTGTAGCAGCATTCGGAATTAATGTTGCTAGAGGCGCCAAAATCAGGGCAATCAGGAACAAAATACCAGTAGTTACAGCAGTCAAACCGGTACGACCACCCTCGCCAATACCGGCAGCACTTTCAACGTAAGCCGTTACGGTGCTGGTTCCCATCAATGCTCCGAAAGAAACACCAAACGCGTCAACCAACATCGCTTTACCGATTTTTGGAGAGTTTCCGTCTTTGTCAATCAGTCCGGCTTTATTGGCTGTACCAACCAATGTTCCAAACGTATCGAACAATTCAACAAAAGTGAATGTGAACACAACGGTCCAGATGCCCATGCTCAGAGCGCCTTTAATGTCGAGTTCGAAAACAGCCAGATTTGAAAAATCAGGAAGAGCAATTGGTGAAAAACCTTCAGCAATTTTGGTAACTCCCATCGGGATACCAATAATAGTTGTAACGATAATACCGATTAACAACGATCCTTTTACGCGCATAGCCATCAATGCAGCCGAAATAGCCAAACCGATAAGGCAAAGCAACATACTAGGATCTTTAAAACTGCCGATACCGATGTTCCATTCGAAATACATAAGACCGCCCTGTCCTTTAGTTTGGTTCAATTTTTCGAGTGTTGGAGGAATCAAATTGGCCGAAACCGACATGATATCAGAAAGTTTCAGTCCGATGATGGTGATAAACAGACCGATACCCACCGTAATTGCTATTTTGAGCGACTGAGGAACGGCAACCACCAAAATCTGGCGAACCTTGGTAATCGTGAGTAAAATAAAAATACATCCTGAAATGAAAACTGCTCCAAGAGCTACTTTCCAAGGCATTCCAACGCCGGCAAGAGCAACAGTTGCAAAGAAAGCATTCAAGCCCATTCCGGGAGCCAGTGCAATCGGGAAATTGGCAACCAAACCCATGGCAATGGTAACAAAACCGGCAGCAATAGCCGTTGCGAAGAATACAGCGTTTTTATCCATTCCGGTAGCCGAAAGAATATTCGGGTTCAGGAACAGGATGTAAGCCATTGTCATGAAGGTAGTGATACCTGCAATGATCTCGGTGCGAACAGAAGTTTTATTCTCCTGCAGCTTAAAGAACTTGTTGATAAATTCCATATAAGTTTAGAATTAGAAGGTGTATTTCACCGCAAGAGTTGGATTAACCATAAATCCGTCATGTCCGGCGAAGTTATTGCTTAACTCAACTTCACCACCAACAGCGAATTTCTTAGTAGCATTGTACCAAATCTGAGGTTCCGAAAGGAAAATCATTTTTCCGAAAGCAGTTTTTTCCCTCCACAAATCAGCAAAACCGGTAAACGACATTTTGCCTTTTGCAAAATTTACATACCAAACTCCGGTCAACTGGAAACTGTTTGGTTTATCGTCAGCAGTATTAGCGATGTTTTTATAAAGGGCCTTCAGCGAGAAACCGCGTGAAAAATCACTTGCATTCCATGAATAGTCGATACCGGTCAACCATGCGTTACTGATTGAATAAGCACCACTGGCATTTCCGGCTTTCCACTGGCCAAAACCACCGTTGTATTCTGCGTGCCAGCTGAAAGGAGATTTACCTAACTTAAAGCAACGTGCAATTTCGAAATAGGCCAATGAAGGACTATTTTTAACACCGCCCGATCCGTAGTCGAAATCGATAAAGAAAAAGGTGTTTCCGGTTTTGTCTGGCTTAAACATTTCAACTGTGGTGGTCAGGTAACCACGACCATCTCCCATGTCGTAATGAGTCTGGATGTTTTGACTGAATGCCCCAAAGGCGAATAAACTTGCAATAAAAACAAGGACTAATTTCTTCATAATCTAATCTTTAAGTTGTATGTGTAATTGTGTGCTAAAAATAGTTAAAAAAATATTCCTGATTCTTTATTGTTATTTTCACAACCTAATTTGTTACCAACAGGTTTCTAACAAATTACAAATACTGAAATTCAGAGATTTAGCCATTAAGCCTCATCGCACGTGAAAATATTTTTATAATTTCATGGCCATTTGCGATGAAAGATTGTTTCAGATTCTGACTTGTTTCTTTGAATTAATGATTATTCGCCGAACACCTAAACCAACTTTATTATGACACAGATATCACGGAGACATTTTATCCAAACCGGCCTGATTGGAGCTGCTGCTGCCTCAACCGGTTTTTCAAGCCTGGTATATGCTGCCCCGGCAAGCACAACTATTGACAAGGTAAAACTTGGGAAAACCGGCCTTGTCGTTCCACGGCTTGCACTAGGAACCGGAACTCACGGAGGAAAGCAATCGTCGGATATGACGCGGATGGGTATTCAGAACTGGTTGAAAATTGCCCGTCACGCACACGAGCACGGAATGACTTTCTACGATGCAGCAGACCTTTATGGCTCACATCAGAATGTGAAAGAAATCCTGAAAGAAGTCCCGCGCGAAAAAGCGACCCTGCTCTCCAAAGTCTGGACCCGACCAGAAGACTGGAATAAAGATACGCCTGCCAAAACAATCGACCGGTTCAGGAAAGAAACCGGCTCCGACTATTTCGACATTCTTTTGCTGCATTGCATGACCAATGGAAACTGGCAGGAAGAAAAGAAACCATACATCGAGGCACTTTCCGAAGCCAAACAAAAAGGCATTGTAAAAACTGTCGGGCTTTCATGCCATAGTTTCGACGCCTTAAAAATTGCGGCTGAAGATCCATGGGTCGATGTGATTTTAGCCCGGATTAATCCGGAAGGTGTTATTATGGATGCTAGTCCGGCCGAGGTGATGGCTGTTCTAAAAAAAGCGCACGACAGCGGAAAAGGAATAATTGGCATGAAGATTTTTGGCGAAGGAAGGCTGATTGAGGAGAGTCAACGCGAAAGATCGCTCAAATATGTGATTGGCAGCAAGAATGTGGACTGCATGACCATCGGGATCACCTCACCCGATCAGATTGACGACACAGTTCAGCGAATAATACGAATCGCAAAAGAAGTTTAGACTAAATTTGTGCCCCGAATCGGAAATCTGAAATTCAAATTTATGGATCAAAAAAAACTAATCGGGCTTTATGTCCAGGCATTCAGAAAGAATTGGGAATTACCTGCATTTTCTGACTTTCAGGGATCTTCATGTACCTATGGCCAATCCGCCCAGATCATCCGGCAAATCCATTGTTATTTTCGTGAGGCGGGCATAAAAAAAGGCGATAAAATTGCCGTTCTGGGTCGAAATTCTTCCAACTGGGCCATTTCCTTTCTGGCCATCTCAGGATATGGAGCCGTTTCGGTGCCGGTTTTGCCCGATTTCAATCCGGAAGATATTCATCACATCCTGAATCACTCCGAGTCAGTGTTCCTGTTCGCCGCCGATAACCTTTTCGAGAAGCTTGATGCTCAAAAGATACCTGCAATTGCCGGTGTTATCAGCCTGAATGATTTTTCAGCCTTGCATTTCAGTAATGATGACGAAAAAGCGCGTTGGTTAAAATGCTTTTCGCAAGAACATGCCGGAAAATCAAATCCTGAAAATTTTAATCTGGATGAATACGATGATGATGAGCTAAGCATTATCTCGTACACAAGCGGAACCTCAGGTTTCACTAAAGGAGTTATGATTCCAGCCAGAAGCCTGTTGTCGAATATCATTTTTGCACAAGACCATATGCCACTTGTTTCGGGCGACAAAATTGTTTCGTTCCTGCCCATGGCCCACGTATTTGGCCTGCTTTTCGAGTTTTTGTTCCCGGTCTCAATGGGCTGCCACGTCACTTTCCTGTCGAAAGCACCTACACCCCAGCTTATCGTAAAAGCATTTCAGGAGGTGAAGCCTCGCCTGATACTCTCGGTTCCTCTGGTTATCGAAAAAATATACAAAAAGCGCATTTTACCGGCTCTGGAAAAACCGGCAGTCAAATTCCTGCTGAAAGTTCCGGGGATACAGCAATTGTTATACAAAAAAGTAAGAGCAAGCCTGGTTGATACCTTCGGTGGGAATTTTTATGAAATTGTGATTGGAGGTGCACCACTCGACAAGGAGGTGGAGACCTTCTTCCGTAAAATTAAGTTTCCATTCACCATTGGCTACGGAATGACCGAATGTGGCCCACTGATTTCGTACGATGCCTGGACCCGGTTCAAACCATTATCAGCAGGTAAGCTGGTAGACCGAATGCAGGTACGCATCGATTCGCACGATCCGTTCAATGAAGTTGGCGAGATTCAGGTAAAAGGCGAAAATGTGATGCTGGGCTATTTCAAGAACGAACAGGCGACGGCCGAAGCCATTGACAGCGAAGGCTGGTTGCATACCGGAGACCTGGGAATTATTGATTCTGATAACTTCATTTACATCAAGGGACGAAGCAAAAACATGTTACTTGGCCCATCAGGACAAAATATTTATCCTGAAGAAATGGAGGCCAAGCTCTGCAATTATCCCTTTGTTCTCGAATGTGTAATTACTGACCGCGACGGGAAACTGGTTGCTTTTGTTTATCCCGATCCGGAACTCATTGAGCAGGAGAAACCCGATGCGAAAAAGCTGAATGAAATTATGGAGGAAAACTGCAGGCAGGTGAATAAAGTACTTCCCAAATATGCTCAACTCAGTTCCATCATTTTAGTCGATAAAGAGTTCGAGAAAACACCGAAGCGAAACATCAAGCGTTACCTCTACACCTAATCAGAACAGTTAGAAAAAAGACATAAAAAAAGCCTTGCAATAAAATCGCTTGGCTTTTTGTCCTGTTACAGAATTTTTGGTGGATGGATGAATTTAATGTATTCATTCACTGTATTAATTCCCAATGAATGAATTTAGTAACCCAACTTTTCAAATTATTTTGACTTAAGTTCGATATTTTACACGAATGGTATAAATAGGCATATGAAATGCACAAAATTCGTGACGAACGATTTACAACCATTTATCGATAGCCGTATTTAAAAACCGGTTTACTGGGGCCAATTCCTTAAATGCGTCGATTATTTTACCCACATAAGCATCACCGGCAACTACCGAATCGTCGATTCTTGAAGTGAAGGCATACGACTTGTACTTGAGCAAATCGATTTCAGGAAAATCCTTTGGGAAACCCTTCGGCGGTGTTTTCAACTTATCGTCGTACATTTCAGGATAAGTTCTCCGGAACGAGTCGCTGTAAATAAGCTTTTTAAATTCATCCGGATGATCAAAAATCTCCGTGCGTAATGCTTTTAGTGAATCGGCAGGCGGACAATACGATCCTCCGCCAACAAACGAACCTCCCGGCTCAATGTGAAGATAGTAACCGGCACCCATGCTTTTCCGCCCTCCGCGAGCAATGAAACTGCCCATGTTTATTTTATAGGGTGTTTTGTCGTGCGAGAAACGAACATCTCTGAAAATACGGAAAACGCAATCTTTGGCCGTAAGGCTTCCTATTTCAGGATCGAATTTGCTGACTTCGTGAATAACAAGCTCCGTAAGAAAAAGCACTTTTTTACGGCTTTCTTCGTATCTGTCGCGGTTTTGGTCGAACCACTCCTTGTTGTTGTTTATCCTCAGTTCCGAAAGGAAATTTAATACTTCCTGCATGTGATTATATTTTAAACATTCATACCAACGTAAGGTACAAATTTCTGAAAAAAGGCAAATTGTTTTGTTATGTATTTCTGAAAACAAACGAAAGACGACTCGTAATCGGCCTGAAATTGTACTTTTGTTCTGAACATCTGAAATATGAAAAAGTTTGTGATTATAGTCGCAGGAGGATCGGGAACCCGGATGGGTACCGAAGTTCCGAAGCAGTTTCTGGAACTGGCCGGGAAACCCGTGCTGATGCACACCATCCGGATTTTTCACGAATTTGATCCGGCATCCGAAATTATCATTGTCCTGCCACCGGATCAGCAGCAGTTCTGGAAAGCCTTGTGCCTGAAACATTCGTTCGATCGGGCACACCAAGTTGTTTCCGGCGGCCAATCCCGTTTCCACTCGGTAAAAAACGGACTGGCAAAAATCGACGAATCCGGGATCGTTTTTATTCACGATGGTGTCAGACCTTTGGTTAGCGCTGAAACGCTTAAAAGATGCCTCGAAACTGCCCGGGAAAAAGGAAATGCAATACCAGTTTTGCCGGTGCACGAATCACTGCGGAAAAGCGAAGGCGAAACCACTGTTTCGGTTGACCGAAGCTTATATTTTAGCGTCCAAACTCCTCAGACCTTCCGTACCGAACAAATACTCGAAGCCTTCAAACAGGATTTTGATCCGGCTTTTACCGACGATGCTTCGGTTGCCGAAAAAGCCGGCTTCAGCATTCAACTGGTTGAAGGAAATCGAGAAAACATCAAAATTACGACGCCAACCGATCTGGTCATTGCAGAAGCTTTTCTGAAAATGGCTGCAATTGATTCAGCTCATTTTTAAGTTATGGATTTTAAGAACTTAACGATTTACCGCCCAAAAATGGAGTACCGCCGTTTTGGAAAAACCAACAAAATGGTGAGTGTAATT
>JAJZSZ010000157.1 GCA_021849365.1 Bacteroidota bacterium
CTGTTTTCTTTCAGAAAATTACCCGGAACTAAAAGAATACGAAAATCAAATCGAAGAACGGTGCTTTTTTATCGATGGAAGCATTCATTTTCAGAAACAATCAGCTGCTTAGATTACAATAATTATGGAAGGTTTAATGAACACCCATTCACAAATCAACCAGATTGCCCTGTTATAAATTGAATTTGAAGTAAGCCCAGCGTTGACGTTTTATATCGTTATCGAGAAAACAAAAGTTTATAAGCCGTGATACAAACTAAAAATCCCTCTACCCTGTCGGTCAGAGGGATTAGCCTGGACACATTTTCATCCCGCCTTCACCAAAAATAAGAATGCCTTTGACATATACACAAATGTCTTTAGCTATTTTAATTTTAACTTTGTTAATTACAATAATGCCTCTACATCATACATTTTTTACTTTGTGATATACATAAAAGACTTTAGGTGATTTAACTTTGCCTGAGGAAATTATGACTTTGCCTGAGGTCGAAATAAAAATGCCTCCTGGCTATATGCAAAATAGGAAGGTAAAAACAACAATTTACCTTGGACGTGTAAACTTTAGCGAGCCTGCCTGTTTGTATTGCGGGCTTGTTGCACCAAATACCGATTTTATATACATTTTAGCTGCATTAGCCGCATCAACTAACCCGCTGCTTTCTTTATACAGAATTTCGTTTCGGGTGATACGAAGGTTATTCACAGGGGTTTCTGTATTAATTACAGCCATGTTCTTATCATACAAATCCTGATAATGAGCAGTAAGCGCCGATACAGTAAGATCTGCCTCATTGGGTGTATATTCCGGGATAGAAGTAAGCAGCTGAACCAGTTTATTGAAGTTCTCCAACCGGTTGTCGATGCCCATTTGCGATGACGATATCTCGTTTATTTCCTTGCCTTCCGCCTGAGCTGCCTGTATTTCCTCATCTGTAGATTTGGGTTTGGCGCGACGCCCCTGCAGTTTTCGAATCAATGTCATTACCTGTTCTTTGGTTTGTTTGTTTGCCCCTGTAGCCTTTACTGCATTACTAATACGGGTAACCAGCGCCCCAAAAGGTTTGAGAATCAGGGTACGGGCAGAGAGCGATTTCATGTATGCCGCCTGTGCTGTATTAAGCGCCAACATACAGTCTTTGGCCTGCGTTAATGTATTATTCATCTGCAACAGTTGAATGGATGGGTTGCTTGGGTTGTATGCAGCACCAAATGAAGTGCATATTACAACCATTTTTGAAAAATTGGCCACGTTCGTGGCATGGCCTGTTTCTGAATTATTAGCCATAAACATGTGATTTTAAGGTAAAACAATAAATTATTTACTTTACATATACAAGTTCGGACAATCATAGAAAATAATTGATATTTAACAGTGATTATTTATTAACAAAATTATTAACCAGGTTTATTTTCATTCAAGAAGCTAAAAAAGAGGAAACAGGAGCAATTTCGAATAGTGCCTAAAAAGAAAACTTTTGCCGGGGCAGATTTGTAATCTGCATCTTGTTCGATTATGGATTTTAAATCCACGGCTACAAGACCGGGATTACAAATCCCGACCAGCGAAGGTTTTGTGTGGTTGCAAAAAGAAAAACCCCTTTACCAAAATCGATAAAGGGGTAAACTTAACTACTACGATCAAACTAAAAATCTAATTAGAAATCTATTATTTTCAGTGCTTACAAATTTTCTGGCTAAAAAGTGCTAATCACAAATTAGCACAAGCTGGGTTTATCTGGTCGATAGTCTGAGGCCCACCTATATGGCATTTTTATATTGAGATTCCCTATTTTGCCGTCTTGATTTGATCTAACTTCACCCGAAGTTTTTCAACAATCGTAGGATTCTGAACAGCAACATTATTTTTTTCACCAATATCGGTTGATAAATCATACAACTGATCCTGCTCGAGATTTCCAAATTCAGTATTGGTTTCCTTACCGTAAGCCGGGCCTTTCCCGGGTGCAATATATTTCCAGATTCGGTTTTCAATCGACAGGTTATTATGCAGATTTTGAAGTACCAGATATTCACGGCCTTTCCCTCCCTTGTTTAGCCAGGCAGCTAAATAATTTTCACTGTCTGGTGCGGCTCCCGAAGGAATTTTCACTTTCAGCAATTCAGCAAAAGTGGCCATCATGTCCACCTGGCAAAGCAATTGGTCGGATACTCCTGGTTTTACCTTTCCGGGCCAACTCAATATTCCAGGGACCCTTGTTCCCCCTTCGAAACTACTGTATTTTCCACCACGGAATTCACCGGCAGGTTTGTGATTTCCTAATAGTTCCACTGCATGATCTTTATATCCATCGTCAACCACTGGACCATTGTCGCTTGAAAGAATGATGATTGTATTTTTGTCAATCCCCAGCTTTTGCAGGGTTTTCATCAGCTCTCCCACCGACCAGTCGAATTCAATAATGGCATCTCCACGAGGACCCATTCCGCTGGCTCCTACAAACCGTGGACTTGGTACGCGGGGCACATGGGCATCCTGAGTTGCGAAGTACAGAAAGAATGGTTTATCCTTGTTTTTTTCGATAAACGAAAGCGCTCTCCCGGTGATCATATCAGCTATTTCTTCGTCTTTCCACAACGCGGACTTACCTCCTTTCATAAATCCGATACGCGATATCCCGTTCACAATCGACATATCGTGCCCATGACTAGGATGCATTTTCAACAATTCCGGATTTAATTTACCGGTTGGTTCACCTTCGAAATTTTTTTCATAGCTGACCGAAATCGGATCTTTAGAATCGAGATTGATCACATATTCATTCTCAACATATACGCAAGGAACACGATCCCCGGTCGCTGCCAGAATAAATGAATAATCAAACCCAATGTCGGATGGGCCAGGAGTGATATGCCCATTCCAATCCTGCGTTCCAGTTTTATCGCCAAGACCTAAATGCCACTTACCAACAGCTCCGGTCTGATAACCTGCACTTTTAAACATATCTGCCAGTGTATAGCGATCCGGACGGATAATAGAACCGGCATCACCGGTGGCAATACCGGTACCTTCTTTTCGCCAGGCATACTCTCCGGTCAGGAGTGCGTAACGCGAAGGAGTGCAAGTTGCAGCAGCACTGTGCATGTTGGTGAAACGCACACCCTGATTAGCCAGCATTTCAATATTCGGTGTCTTTATGGTTTTTGCACCGTTACAGCTTAAGTCACCATAGCCGATGTCATCAGCATAAATAAATACAACATTTGGCTTTTGACTGAAAACCTGCTGGGGTAGCATCCCCAAAGGAATAACTGATAGAGAATAGATGAATTTTGTTAATGTATTCATTTTAGTTTTTGTTTTATTACTTTCGAGTTTGTTCTTTATTTTCCAAAAGAAGGAATTCACAACCATGAGGCATTAAATCGACAGAGATCTTTCCTTTTTTTGATTTGAGTAATTTTCCGGAGTACACGTTTTTTATACATAAATTACCTTCTAAATTTATTTCGTTCAACGACAAAATATTGTTTTTTATTTCAGTTTCACCTCTATTCAATACCAAGAGAGCTAGATTCCCATTTCTTAGATTTTTACGCCAAATTTCAATACTCCCTTGAACTTTGACCCTTTTACCCTGTTCTGTAGGATCCTGATTGATCTCAATACAATCTTTATTAGTTATAATTTCCTTTTCTTCTTTAGTCATATTTCTAGGATCGTTACCAAGAAAAAGTGGTGCCGACATAATGCACCATAGGCCAAAATGGCTTTTCTGCTCATCAATATTTAACCCTTGTTCTCCAGTAACTAGCATATCTGGATCATTCCAATATCCTTCTTTTGCAAATTGACTTGATTCGTTATTTTCAATTGCAGCTGTCATTACACTTATTAATCCTTTTGATGTATCGTTTGAATCGAATCTGGCATTCTTTCCTACTTTTGCAGCAATATCTCTGGTGGTGCGTGCCATGTGGCAATTATCAGGGTACCAATTCCGATAGGTATAAGCACTTATACTAAATAAAATGTCTCTTTTGCTTTTATTAAGGAGTTCAGACCACTTTTTGTATGTGCTCTCCACCAACTCTTCATTCCAGCCATCTGCATACTTACATTTATCCAATTTGATAAAATCAAGTCCCCAATCTTCAAATTGTTTTACCTGAACCTCTTCATGGCCAAAACCACCTACAGGGTCTCCACCACAATCGTGTGTTCCAGGAACAGTGTGTAACCCAAATTTAAGTCCTCTGGCATGAGCATAATCAGCGAGCGCTTTCATCCCATGTGGAAACTTTTCAGGATTAGCCAGAAGTTCACCATTCGGTCCTAATTTCGTGTCACGCCAGCCGCCGTCGATCACAAAATATTCATATCCTACCTCGAGCAAACCCTCATTGATCATGGCGTCCATGCATTCTTTCATATTTTGCTCGTTGATTTCTTTTTTGCCAAACCAATTCCAGCTATTCCAACCCATTGGTGGAGTTGGTGCCAAATTCTTTTTATTTTGACCCATTACGGAAACCGTAAATGTCAATATTACCACTAAAATTAAATATTTCATAAATGAGTTTATTGAATGAATAACTAAAGCAATGACACCTAGTCGATCGTGTCATTTGAATTATGTGAATGGAATCACAATACAGAAAGGACAAGCATTAATTTCAAACATTTGAAAATATGCTTGTTCCTTTCCGTTGAATTCTATTTTAATTTTGGATTTATATCCTGTTCAGACTGAGGAATTGGCCAGCGATAATCATCCGGATTTCTGAAATTGCGTGTGATGACATACCACCTATTATTTGGGTCGGTTGCTCCGTTCTTTTTACGCATATTTTTGGCTCCAAGGAAGGGAGCACCATAAAAATCGGCCTTTAAAACTTCGTGGGCAGTGCCCCAACGAAGTAAATCCCAGTAACGTAATCCCTCTAAAGCGAGTTCAACACGGCGTTCACGGCGAAGAATTACTCTAAGTTTAGCAGGATCTGTTTCTGTAATCTTTGGCATATTTACTGTAGCTCTACCCCTAACTTTGTTAATAGTCGCGTCGAGCAAAGCCTGGTCGATAACCTGCCCGGCTTCCAATTTGGCTTCGAGATAGCTTAATAAAACTTCAGCATATCTGATTACAACAGCATTAGCACCATAACTCATCAATGAGCCGGAAAAAGATTCATCAAAGAACTTTCTGAGTCCAAAACCAGTATAGGTGGTTTGTTTACCAGCACCTAACTGATCCAGCGACTTAACCGAATCTGGATGGCAGACATATTTTTTCCCTTTAAATGTAGTTTGATCCCACAGCAAGGAGTACTTCAACCGAGGATCCCTGTTCTTTCCCAAATCCTTAGTATCATACAATGGCGAAGTGTATGAAAAAGGAGTTCCGTCAGTAAATTCGTAAGCTTCAAATAGACTTCCAAGAGGGCAAACCAAATGCCAGCCTCCAACAACCGCCGGCCAGGCATGTTGTGGCAGTGCGTTACCTGCCAGGTTTTCAAGATATTGAGTAGCGAATATATTTTCATTGCTGTTTTGATTGGAAGGGAAAAAGATGGTTTGGTAATTCGGATCGATGATGTTATCTCCTAAATCTATAATTTGCTTGAAAGCATTTGCCGCACCAGAAAAATCCTTAGCTCCTAAATAGGTGCGTCCCAAAAAAGCCAAAGCTGCCTGACTGGATGCCCTGCCACGTTCCGAAATCTTAATATCCTTGTGTCGTGGTAAAAGTGGAGCTATTTCGGTAAGCTCTGCCACTACAAATTTGGTTATATCGGCTCTGCTCGTTTTTTCAACCTGATTTGCTTCTTCCTTCGTCAAAGTCTTAATCACTAAAGGAACATCTTGAAAATACTGGGATAAATAGAAGTACTGAATAGCCCTTAAGAAACGTGCTTCTGACTTTAATCGGTCGATAACCGCTTTTGATGCAGAAACTTTATCAACGTTCTCAATAAAATCATTGCATTTGGCAATCTTACTATACGAATTTACCCAATACGCATTGATTGACGAATTCGCCGTATTCAACGTTCCGTCAGAAAGCTTATGCAATGTTGAATTTCCAGTAGTTGTAGCACGACGGTCGAAGGCATTATCTGATGCGAATTCAAGAAAAATAAGCCCACTATACGAACACCAGTCGGTTTCAAAACCTGTCGAATTGTAAGGAATATTACCTCTATAACATCCAACGAGTGCCAAGGTGGCATTTGATTCGCTGGTCCAGACTGCATCTTTATTCAGGCTTGCGAGCGGTGATAATTCCAGTTCACTGGAACAAGAGAAAAACATCAAGCTCAGCGCTATAAAAAGTGTATATATATTAGTTTTCATTACAATTAAAATTTAAGGTTAATACCAAAAGTGTAGGTTGCCAGGATAGGGTAAAAATCGCCAGAACTGTTAATTTCAGGATCCCATCCTTTGCGGTAATGATTAAAGGTCAGCAGATTCTCTGCGCTTGTATATATTCTCAGGCCGTCAACATGGAGTTTTTTCAAAATCTGAGGTGATAAGGTATAACCTAATTGAATGTTTTTAAGTCTTATATAAGATGCATCAAGTACCCAATAATCGGAGGTCTGGCCATTTACACCTACAGAGTTTCCAAGAACCTGTAAGCGAGGATATGCAGGGTACCGGGTTGGACTGGCAGGATTAAAGCGACCATCCCACATCCACTGCTGAACAGTTCCCAGGTTATAAAATGCACTTCCGGCCCAGCCGTCAAGCATCCCCTTTACGCCAGCAACTCCCTGCAACATTGCGCTGAAATCGAAGCCTTTATAATCAAAACCAAAATTAAATGAGAAGTTGAATTTTGGTATCTGACTACCCAAGACTTTGCGGTCTTTGCTTAAATCAACTTTGCCATCGCCGCTGATATCAACATATCTAACATCACCCGGACGAGCATTTACCTTTGGATTAATACTGGTTTGGTCATTGGTCAGGTACCAGGCATCAATGTCGGCCTGATCAAGAAATACGCCATCGGTAACAAGCCCATAATACAACTGCATCGGATGTCCAATAAAAAGGTTTGATCCATTACCAACAAGACCGTTGGGCTGCGTTACATTTCCAACACCCAGATCGAGCACTTCATTTTTAATCAACGTAAAATTACCATTCGCATGGTATTTCAACTCACCAATTTTACTCTGATATCCCAATTCGATTTCCAATCCCGTATTTTTTAATGAGCCAGTATTCATTTCCGAAAGGCTCATCCCTAAAACTGTTGAAACGCTTGAAGTTGGTTTATACAGGATGTCGGTGGTCTTCCGATAAAAGTAGGAGACATTAAAATTGAGCTTCCCTCTAAATAAAGAAGATTCAAAGCCCCCATCGCTCGTTTGAGTACTCTCCCATTTCAGGTTTGAATCGGTTAGGGTAATCATAGTAGCTCCCGGAACAAGGGCACCACCAAACACATTGTCGCGGCCAAGCTGGTAGGTCGACTGCCAAGGATAATTTCCAATATTTTGATTTCCTAGTTTTCCCCACGAAGCTTTCAACTTCATATTAGTAATCCATGGGTAGTTGTCTTTCACAAAAGGCTCTTCCGATATACGCCAGCCAGCCGCAAACGAAGGAAACATCCCATATTTCCGTGAAGTCGGAAATCTGGAAGAACCATCGTTACGAACTGTTGTTTCGAACAGATATTTTTCTTTGTAGTTGTATCGGATACGTCCAAAAAAGGACTGAATGGCCCAATCATAACCACTACCCGACGCCTGTTGGTTGCTGGGCGATCCGGCATCCAGATAAGGAAGATCATTTCCTGGGAATCGGTCACGGTAACCAACTTGATTTCTATATCCTTGTTTTTCGAAGGAGTATCCAAACATTAGACTCAAGGCATGTTGACCGATACTTTTATTGTAATCGGCTGTTGCCTGAAAGGTTTGGTATTGCGTCCTTCCAGAAGTTTGACTCAGGCTTGAGGGTCCCATGGTTAGATTATCATTCAATCGCATCGTTGAGCGATAAAGCTTCTGTTCATCGTAGGAAAAATTATATCCCGCAATTGCTGAAAAGACCAAATCCTTTAAGGGCTTATACTCTAAATTCACATTGCTGTTGAATTTCCATGATGGATTATTATAAAATGACGGACTATTAAGCCAGGCAATTGGAGTCCCCCCTGATTCCGGACCAATACCAAAATCACCGTTGGAGAGAATGGTCGGGTAAACCGAAGGATAGCGTAAAGCATTCCTTATGATCCCTTCAGTCATCCGAATAACCTCTTTACCCCCCGGTATAGCAGGCTCTTTGATTTGTGAAGAAACACCTGCAAACCGCGTGGTTATTTTGAGCTTTGACGTTAGGGTACTAACCATATTCATTCGGGCACTGTATCGGCTGAAATTATTCTTTTCAACAACTCCATCTTGGCTTAGGTAACCGACTGCCAGATAATATTGGTTGATGTCATTTCCACCTGTGAGTGTTAAATCATGTCCGGTTTGAAAGCCATTTTTACTGAATATTTCTTTTAGCATATTTGAATTTGGAAAATTAACCGGATCGCTTCCATTCTTGAACTTCTCAATATCATCAGACGAATAGCGCTGGGTGCCTGAGGCTTCGTTGAAAGCCAAAGCATAATCCCATGAATTAAGCAATTCAGGTAAAGCCGTTGGTTTTATAAATCCACCATACGCATTGTAACTAATTTTTACTTTGTCCGATTTTCCAGCCTTAGTTTTAATCAGGATAACCCCATTCGCTGCACGTGCCCCGTAGATGGCTGCCGACGAAGCATCTTTCAGAACAGACATAGATTCAACTTCCTCAGGATTAACATCATTGACATTTCCCGGAATCCCATCGATCAGAACCAATGCATCGGGCGTAGCGCCAAAAGAACCGACTCCTCGAACTTGAATGGTGCCTGAACTTGCGCCAGGTGCTCCAGACCTAGTAATGACTGTAACGCCTGTCATTTGTCCGGTTAGCGCATTCGAAAGTAGTGGAACTGAACGACCTTCAAATTGTTTGGATGATATTTGAGAGATAGAACCCACCACATTTACTTTCTTCTGGATTCCATATCCAACAGCCACAACTTCATCTAAGCCTATTGCCTCGTCATTTAAAGCGACATTAATAACATTTTTCCCTTCAATTTTTATTTCCTGGGTTTTCATTCCTACAAACGAGAACACCAAGGTTGCATTGTCCGGAACTTTGGCTAAAGTATATTTACCATCCATATCGGTAATAACACCAGTTGTAGTACCTTTCACCACAACAGAAACACCGGGAAGCCCGGCACCCGTTGAGTCGGTTACTTTACCGGAAACGGATTTCTGCTGCTGTGATCCGTTGTATTCTTTGCCGAGATTTCTTATTTGTTGTCCCGACGGATTGATCAGAATCAGGTTGTTTTCGGTAATGGAATAGTTGACGCCATCTTTTCCAAACAACAATTTCAGGATATTTTCAACTACTTCATCCTTTACCCGAATATTTACTTTCTCGTCGAGATTCACCTTTTCGTTTTCGTAAATAAAACGGTATTCCGACTGAGCTTCAATCTTCTGCAGCACTTCCTTAATGGACGATCCCTGCAAGTCGATTGTAAGTTTTTTACTTTGCGAATACACAGTTGCTGTTACCTGCACTGTAAAAAGAAAGATTAAGAAAGCAGTTAGTTTCATAATCAACAAGAGTTTTTTGGGAATAGGACATCGTCCACTCCCCGATTCATAACTTTTTTTCATAGTTTTGTAATGCAATTAGTTAATTACTTTGATTGAGTGCTGGTAACATTCAATCGGATTATCTAAA
>JAJZSZ010000158.1 GCA_021849365.1 Bacteroidota bacterium
GCGTATTTCGTGGATATCAACTTTATAAGTACATTTTTGAGCCCAATATCAATGTTCCCGGAAGTATTATTATTCCGCTACACGCTACTTACGAGCAGGTAAAAGACAGCCTGAAAAAGCATGAGATAATTATGAATTACAAGGCTTTTGACTGGGTTGCAAAGCGTAAGAAATATCCGCAACTGATAAAACCTGGTAAGTACCTGCTTGATAAAGGATTGAATACCAATGAAATTTTAAATATGCTGCGCTCGGGTAACCAGCAACCGGTAGAGGTTACTTTTAATAATTTGCGCTTTATAAGCGAATTGGCAGGTGCAGTTGCCAGGTATATTCAGCCCGATTCGGCTACATTGCTCGCAAAGTTCACCGATCCGGCAGTATTTGAGAAATACGGTTTCAATGAACATACTTTTCATTGTATGTTCATTCCAAATACATATGAATTTTATTGGACAACCACTCCCGATCAGTTTCTCGAACGAATGTCGGTTGAATACAAGCACTTTTGGAATGAAGAACGTAGAACAAAAGCTGCGGCTTTGGGATTGACACCTGAAGAAGTGATGACTGTAGCTTCTATCGTTCAGGAAGAAAGTAATAAAAAAGATGAAAGGCCAATTATTGCCGGGTTATACCTTAACCGAATAAAACGCGGAATGCCTTTGCAGGCCGACCCAACAGTAAAATTTGCTCTTGGAAACTTCCGGATCAAACGGGTTTTGAACAGTCATTTGGCTATTGATTCGCCTTATAATACATACAAATATCCGGGGTTGCCTCCTGGTCCTATCAATTTCCCTGAAATTACCTGCATAGATGCAGTTTTGAATGCCACCAAGACGCCTTATTTGTATATGTGTGCAAGGGAAGATTTCTCTGGATACCACAATTTTGCAAAAACCTTGTCTGCGCATAACGAAAATGCACGAAAATACAGGGAAGCATTAAATGCTCAGAATATTATGGAATAAATAGGGGAAGCCTGAAAAAGAAAAACCGAAAGCTTTAATGAACATTGCTTTCGGTTTTTCTTTTTATAAGATCTTGATTTTATCAATCGAAAATATCCCTCATCTTGTCGAAGATATTCTTGTCCGATTGGTCGGGATCACTATTGAATGCAGGCATTGTCTGAAGTTTCTCAAGCATTTTCTTTTCTTCAGAGTTTAGCTTTTTCGGTATCCAAACATGAACGCGAACCAGCAAATCGCCTTTGCCGTAGCCGTTTACATCAGGCAATCCCTTACCGCGCAAACGGAGTATTTTTTCGGGTTGCGTGCCGGCTTCAATCTTAACCTTCACCTTGCTGTCAACAGTTGGTATTTCCTTGGTTGTTCCCAGCGTAATTTCAGGGAAAGTAATGAAAAGATCGTAGATAAGGTTGTTACCATCGCGAACCAGCTCTTTGTGCTCTTCTTCCTGAATAACGACAAATAAATCGCCGTTAATACCACCACGACGTCCGGCATTTCCTTTGCCCGAAACATTCAGCTGCATTCCTTCACCCACTCCTGCAGGTATTTTGATGCTGATTACTTCTTCGTCGCGAACAACTCCTTCTCCCTGGCAATGAGTACACTTGTTGGTAATAATCTGTCCTTCACCATTACAGGTAGGGCAGGTGGTAGTCGTTTGCATCTGACCCAGAAGTGTATTCTGGATGCGGGTTACATGGCCCGAACCACGACAGGTCGAGCAGGTAGAGTAGGACGATCCGCCCTGGGCACCGGTTCCACTGCAGTGCGTACAGGGAACGTATTTCTTTACTTTGATCTTTTTCTCAACGCCATTTAATACTTCGTTCAGGGTAAGGCTAACTTTAACCCGAAGATCTGATCCCCGGTGTTGACGCGGGCCACGGCTGCGCGAACCACCTCCGAAACCTCCGAAACCACCAAACACACCACCTCCGAAAATGTCGCCAAACATCGAGAAAATATCATCCATCGACATGTCGTGACCACCAAAACCAGCATTTCCATTCATCCCTGAATGGCCAAACTGATCGTACCGCTGACGTTTTTCAGGGTTACTCAATATTTCGTAGGCTTCAGCAGCTTCCTTGAATTTCTCCTCGGCTTCTTTATTGCCGGGATTTTTGTCCGGATGAAACTGAATCGCTTTCTGCCGGTAGGCTTTCTTTATTTCATCAGCAGTTGCGGTTTTGCTGACACCAAGAATCTCGTAAAAATCGCGTTTTGTCATTTTATCTGATATATTCGCTGGCTATTCGCCAATAACTACTTTTGAATGTCTTATTACTTTGTCGTGCAGATAGTAACCTTTCTGAACCACATCAATAATTTTACCTTTTAATTCTTCGGTAGGTGCCGGAAATGTAGTAATTGCTTCGTGTAAGTCGGTGTCGAAATCTTTCTCTTTGGCTTCAATTTCTTTTACACCATTTTGCTTCAGAAAGTCCTGGAACTTATTGTAGATAAGCTTCACACCTTCTTTTACATGGTTCTCTTCTTCCACATTGTCCATTAGCTGCATGGCACGGTCGAAGTCGTCGATAACCGGTAAAATACCAATTAAGAGGCTTTCACCAGCAGTCTTCATTAGATCCATACGCTCTTTAAGCGTGCGTTTGCGGTAGTTGTCGAATTCGGCCTGCAACCGAATATGTTTATCTTTTAAATCAAGAACCTCACCTTCAGCTTTTTCGAGTTGCTCTTCGATCTTACTTTTTTTGTGAGCTTTATCCTTTTTAGTTTCCTTTTTACCTGAAGCCAAATCTTCATGATCTGCAGCTACATCAGGCATTTCATTTTCTTGTTGTTCGTTAACTTTGGCTTTATCTTCTGTCATTGTATTTTATTTTTAATTTGCGTTTTCGAAGCTGCAAATATACTGCCAATGACTTTATAATTGACAAATTGGCATTTTAAATAATTGATAACTGACAAGTATGAACCTGAAACTGCAGAAACAAAATTTACAGTAACAAAAAAGGCAGTCGACCAACGCCAACTGCCTTTCGTGTACTTATAAATTTGTTCTATTTCAGAAGTTCTGAAAGTGCTTGTTCCAGCGCCGGGCCACGTAAGTTTCGGGCTAGAATAATTCCTTTCCCGTCGATTAAAAAGTTGGAAGGAATTGAGCGAACTCCATAAATACTGGCATATTTTGAGTTCCAGTACTGCAAGTCGCTTACGTGAGTTTCCCACATTAACTTGTCGGCAGTAATTGCCTGTTCCCAGGCAGCTTTGTCTTTGTCAAGTGAAACACTGAAAACAGTGAATCCTTTACCCGATTTGAATTTGGTGTCCTTGTATTTCTGATAGGCGGCTACTACAGTCGGGTTTTCGCGACGGCATGGACCACACCAAGAGGCCCAGAAGTCAATCAATACAACTTTTCCTTCGAGCGACGAAAGTTTCAGGTCGTTCCCTGTTGGATTTTTTTCCACAATTTCCGGGGCTTTATTCCCGATTTCCAGTCCGATAGTTACTTCATCTTTTGTGGTGCTGGTCTTTGTAGAACCGGCAAATGCAGACAGAGCGAATGTCAAAGCGAATAATAAAACGATATTCAATTTCATAGTTGGTTCATTTTTATATGATCTGTTTACAACAAAAATAAACATTCCAGACAAAGTTTAGTTTGCCACAATCCCATGTTTTGAAATATTAACAAGAAGGAATATGGCGATATGACCAGAGCACCAGAAGAACATTTGGACATTCTTTCATTTTCCTGAATTAGTCAATCCGGGAAATATTGGCTCCGATTGCGTTCAGGCGTTTGTCGATACATTCGTAACCACGGTCGATTTGCTCAATATTGGAGATTTTACTGGTTCCCTGTGCCGATAGCGCAGCAATGAGCAAAGCAACTCCGGCACGAATATCGGGTGAACTCATATTGGTACCCCGCAGCTGGTATTTGTGATCGAGTCCAATAACTGTGGCCCGGTGAGGATCGCACAAAATAATTTGTGCACCCATATCGATGAGTTTATCGACGAAAAACAAGCGACTCTCAAACATTTTCTGGTGAATCAGTACGCTCCCTTTGGCTTGTGTGGCAATAACCAGGAAAATACTGAGCAAGTCGGGTGTGAGACCAGGCCATGGGGCATCGGCAATAGTCATAATCGATCCATCCATGAATGTTTCAATTTCGTAGTGATCCTGGGCCGGAATAAACAGATCGTCGTTTCGTTCTTCGATCGTAATGCCAAGTCGTTTAAACTGGTCTGGAATGATTCCGAGGTGTTTGATCCCGGCATTTTTGATTGTTATTTCAGAATTGGTCATAGCCGCAAGCCCAATAAAACTGCCAACTTCAATCATGTCGGGCAGAATGTCGTGGGTACAACCTTTCAGCGAGCCAACACCTTTAATTGTCAACAGGTTGGAGCCAATTCCTTCGATTACCGCACCCATCGAAACCAGCATTTTGCAAAGTTGTTGCAGGTATGGTTCGCAGGCGGCATTGTAAATTGTGGTAATTCCTTCGGCCATCGATGCAGCCATCAGGATATTGGCGGTACCGGTTACCGAAGCTTCGTCGAGAAGCATGTAGGTTCCCTTTAATTTTGAGGCTTCAACCCTGTAAAAATGTTCATCAGGATTGTAATTAAAGCTGGCTCCCAGTTTTTGCAGCCCAATGAAATGCGTATCTAACCGGCGTCGCCCGATTTTATCGCCACCGGGCTGAGGAATGTACCCAATCCCGAAACGGGCCAACAGAGGGCCAATGATCATGATCGATCCGCGCAGACTTGCTGCCTGACGGGCAAAAACTTCAGTTTTCAGGTAATCGAGCCGGACATCATCGGCTTGAAACGAATAACATCCTTTACTTAGCCGCTGGGTTTTAACGCCAAGTTGCGAAAGAATCTCGATTAGCTTAATAACATCGCTGATTTCAGGAATATTCCTGATGATCACTTGTTCAGGAGTGAGCAATACTGCACAAATAACCTGAAGTGCTTCGTTTTTAGCGCCCTGCGGATAAAGGTCGCCCCGTAACTGATTTCCACCTTTTATCTTGAATGTTGCCATTGGTTAATGGTTAACAAATAGTTCCCTTAAAATTTCCTTTATCTGTCCGGCCTGGATTACCCCTGCTGTTTCGATTTATTCCTGTCGTTCGACTTTTGGAACTTCCGGCCCTGATTATTATTGTTTTGCTGATTTTGCTTCTTCTGGTTCCGGAATAGAATATCCTTGGTCTCAGTTAATGTTAAATCGGTGCATTTGATTTTCCCTTTCGACATTTCTTCGATATCAGCCAGAATCTTTTCGTCGGTAACCGAATCCTTGTTCCAAACCACGTAGCTTTTTTTCATGTGGTTAGCAATCAACTTAATCAGGAGTTCGCGGTCTTTCTCGTCTTCATATACAGCTGCTTTATCGATTAGCGTTTCGATGGTTTTACCGTAATGACGATATTTAATTTTATTGGTGTCGTAAGGAATTCGTTTGGGCGGTGTATTAAAAAACTCTGGCGACGGTGGAGCATAAGGGTAGTCGATATCCAATTGGAAGTTCGACATAATAGCCAGATGGTCCCAAAGCTTATGCTTGAAATCGTTAATGTCACGAAGGTACGGATACATGGTACCCATAATGTCGATAATAGTGCGGGCTGCCCTGTTTCTCTCATTGCGATCTTCGATGGTCATAATGTGATTGACCATATTTTGTAAGTTTCTTCCGTACTCAGGCAGGGCTAACTTACTGCGATTAGAATTATAATCCATGTAAATAAAAATGTTTTTCTTAAAAAAAATCAGGCTGTTATCTTGAAAGGGAAATCAGTACAGATAATCAGTATGAAGATGAATTCGTTGCAAATTAAACTAAAATTGTTTTGTCCGCAAAAAAATGCCCGAAAATATTGGTCAATAATTAATTATCAAAGGTAAATGATTGAGTTCATAAATAGTTAATTTTCAAATTTCCGGATTTTTCTATTCGATGATCCGAAGCTTGGCGAATTTCAGCAGCAATTGTTTTTTACCTGCATTCTGGAAAAAAACGGTTGCCTGAATATCAGGTAGTTTTCCTTCAATTAAAAGAACTTTTCCTCGGCCAAAGCGCTGATGCTCAACAATCATTCCGGCTTGTATATCTTCCGGGTTGCTGTATTCGAAAGCGTCAACCTCTTTTTTAGCTTCGCGAAGCTTGGTGAGCTTGCGCAACATATCGGGCTGACTGACTGCCGAAGTCCGCATCCCGGGAATTCCCGAAGACTGGGCTTTCGGTTTTGGTGCCGAAAATGGTAAATCCTGACTGCTGTTGTAAAAAACAGGATCTTTTTCAGCAGGCATGTCAAGGTACTGTGGATCGATTTCGTCGATAAAGCGACTTTTGTTGCAGAATTCGAGCTTCCCCCATTTATACCGCTGACGGGCGTAACTCAGGTAGGCATGTTCTTCGGCACGGGTTAAAGCCACGTAAAACAACCGGCGTTCCTCTTCAAAGTCTTCTAACGTTTTTTGTCCGTTTTGGTTCGATGGGAACAGGTTTTCTTCGACACCTACAATAAAAACACACTTAAATTCCAATCCTTTGGCCGAATGGATGGTCATCATGGTAACCCGGTCGTTGTCTTCAGGTTTGTCGCTGTCCTGATCAGTGAGCAAAGCAACGTCTTCCATATAATTGTACAATTGACCGGGACGTCCTTCTTCGCGGGCCGAGATGGAGAATTCCTGAATACCGTTCAGTAATTCCTGAATGTTTTCGAAACGGCTCACACCTTCCGGGGTCTGATCTTTGTACAGATCTTTCATGATTTCAGAGCCGGTGGCAATTTCGCTGGCCAGTTCAAATGCATTGTGGGTTTCAAGTTTCTCACGGAAAACATTGATCAATTGGGTAAACTCGTTGATTTTGGCGGCCGTTCCTTTGTTGAATTCGCTTAGCAAAAGCGGTATATTGCTGGCAAACTCCCAGATGCAAAGGTTGTTTTGTGCCGAAAACTGTTCGAGCTTAGTGAGGCTGGTTTGGCCGATACCACGTGCCGGATAATTAATTATACGTTTAAATGCTTCGTTGTCTTTCGGGTTGATTACTAACCTGAAATAGCTGAGCAAATCCTTGATTTCTTTTCGCTGGTAAAACGAAAGTCCGCCGTAAATTTTGTATGGGATATTTCGTTTCCGGAGCGATTCCTCGAAAATACGCGACTGAGCATTGGTACGGTATAAGATGGCATAATCGGCAAACTGGTAATGCCCGCGCATGCGGGTTTCGGCAATTTCGTTGGCCACAAGGTAGCCTTCTTCGTTGTCGGTAATGGCACTCATTACTTTGATAAGAGTCCCTTTCTCTTTTTCAGAGAAAACATTCTTTTGTATTTGTCGCTTGTTTCGGGCAATGATGCTGTTGGCCGCATCCACAATGGTTTGTGTTGAACGGTAGTTTTGCTCAAGTTTAAATACTTTATGTTCCGGGTAGTCTTTCTGGAAATTCAGGATGTTCTCGATGCGGGCTCCACGAAACGAATAGATACTCTGGGCATCGTCGCCAACTACGCACAAATTGTTGTGAGTGGCCGCCAGCTTTTTGATAATCATGTACTGCGAATGGTTTGTATCCTGATACTCGTCGACCAGGATATACTCGAAAATTCGCTGGTATTTAGCCAGTATTTCGGGATGATTACGCAAAAGCGAATTAGTCTTTAACAGCAAATCGTCGAAATCCATAGCGCCGGCAAGGAAGCAACGTTTGGCGTATTCCTTGTAAATCTGACCGATGAGTGGCATTTTTATACTTTGGTCGTATTCGGCAGTCTCGGGAAGAGTGGAATAAACTTCCGACGAAACAAGGTTATTTTTTGCTGCTGAGATACGTGATGCTACCACATTGGGCTTATAGGTTTTATCATCGAGGTTCATATCCTTGATGATACTTTTGATCAGGTTTTTAGAGTCAGCTGAATCGTAAATCGTGAAGTTTGACGGATAACCGATGATTTCGGATTCGGTGCGCAATATCCGCGAGAAAATAGAGTGAAAGGTTCCCATCCAAAGCTGGCGGGCCGTATTTTGACCAACCATGGCTGCAATACGTTCTTTCATTTCGCGGGCAGCTTTGTTCGTAAATGTAAGCGCTAAAATTGAGCCAGGTTTTACACCATTCTTCAAAAGGTGCGTAATGCGGTATGTCAGAACACGCGTTTTTCCTGATCCTGCACCGGCAATTATCAACGAAGCGCCATGTATGTTTTCAACGGCAAGCCTCTGGTTTTCATTTAGTCCTTCTAAATAATTCTGCACTGCTTTTTAGTTCTTATTTTGCCCCAAAAGTAAGACTGTTTTTGCTGTTATCAGATGGTATGTATAACGAGTTTTCAACAATGTTGTAATATGACCGTCAGCTAAAGCAGACGGCAAAGGATATGCGGCGCTTTTCTGGACAAAGAAGTGGCTATTCTTTGCCGTTCGTTTTAACGAACGGATGGCTGGTTGTAGGAAAATTTCAAGTCTCACAAAAGATAAATCGATTTTTAGCGTTAATATTGTGCATTGTTAAAGAATCCGGATAATGAAGAGGTATAAATTTCACGGGATATTGCTGTTTTTTAGTTGTTTACTTCTAGTTCCCATCTTTGGGTTTTCGCAAATTACATCGACTGCCGATGCAGTTGTTCCAACGGAATATTCCTCGGGAGCACAAGACAATATACATGTATTTTGCGGTGTCAAGGGTGAGTTAAATGCATCGCTGATAGCCAGCTATCCTCAGGGTGAGACCGGAAGTTTTGAATGGCTGAAATACAATTTAGCAACAGGAACTTTCGATTTTTATTCAGCCGATCAGGCCGGAAACCAAACATCGTCAATCTCCGGACTGGCCGATGGTTGCTACCGGGTGCGGATTACCCCGGCTTCGGGTGCAAAAACATATACGGCCTGGGTTTTTAACAATTATATCGAGTCAACCGCCGAAATTCCGGAGTCGGATTGTAGTTCTTTCACGTTGAAAGGAACAGTGATTTCTCCAGATTTTACTTATGTGGATTTGTCAAATAATCAGTCGAAGACCTTAAGTAAAGATATTAAAGTGAAGTGGAAAGATGGCGATATTATAATGAGCAGTTTTGCCACGTATAAAAATACTGATCCGCCAACAAAAAATACCATTTATACATTCGAGGTTACCGATCGTTTCGGGTGTTCGACTAAAACCGAGATTCAGTATGTTTCGCTTGTGACAAAGGCTTCGTTTGAGTATAAGCTGGAAGGGCAGGAAAAGAAAAGCGACCCCAACAAAGTGGAAGTCCCGTTAACCGTTACTTTTACCAATACCTCCGAAAACGGCGACGCCGGTAAGTACGAGTGGTATTTCTTTAAAGACCTTCAGAAAATAAAGGATGAAATAAAGGCAAAAATCTTCAAAGACAGTATTCAGGATATTATTTACAGCGACAACCCGGCTTATACTTATGAAAATACCGGCGAGTACATGGTTAAGCTGGTTTCGAAAAAGACTACTGGCGCAGTAACCTGCACCGATACTTATTACATGGAAGATTACATCGTTGCTGACTCTTCGTTTATTGATGCTCCAAACGTTTTTACCCCGAATGGCGATGGGAATAACGATAAGTTTGCTGTGAAATTTTTCTCGATGAAAACTGTGAAAATTACCATATTCAACCGCTGGGGAAAAGTTCTGCATACTTGGGAAAGCAACAATGTAAAAGGATTTTACAATACAGCAACCTCAGTATCTCAGTCGGTATGGGATGGTAAAGTCGGA
>JAJZSZ010000159.1 GCA_021849365.1 Bacteroidota bacterium
TTCCGATCTTCATAGTTATTGTCGATTCCTACAGAGACCAAAATCTTATAAGTTCCAACGCCAGTTGTTTCATTAACCGTCGTCGATGCGGTTGGCTTGATGTCCAGAACGGTTTCATTGTCGCCATTAGCCCAGCCGCTGTATTGAAAAGTTAGTTCAGGGTTAACATCTCCGTAAGCCTTTGTCTGGTTGTCGGCAGTTACTATCAGCGTAGCCTTCGTTACTTCGAGATTTGCTGGAACATAGCTAAACACATAGTTATTGTCGAGTCCTCCCGCTACTGTAATCTCATAAGTCCCAACTACAGTTGTCTGGTCAACTGTAGTTGAAGCAATTGGTTTGGTATCCAGCACGGTTTCATCGTCGCCATTCACCCAGCCGCTGTATTGCACTGTCAGTTCAGGATTTGTTTCCCCATAGGCTTTAGTTTTGTCATCGGCTTTAACAGTTAACGGAGCTTTGTTTACAATGAAGTTGGCGGGAACGTTGACCAGGAGGTAATTGTTGTCGAGTCCGCCGGTCATGGTAATTGAACTGGAATAGGTTCCTACATTGGTGTTCCTGGTTACTGATGTTGAAGGATAAGGTATGTAATCCAGATCAAATTCATCATCGCCATTCATAAAGCCGGTATAACGGTATGTCAATGTAGGATTCTCATCGCCATAGTTCTTTGTTTTTTGATCGAGCCAAATAACAAGTTTACCTTTATTCACGGAGAAATTTGCCGAAATATAGGTGAAATCATAATTATTGTCGTTACCTCCTGAAACTGTAATGGCATGCTCATAGGTTCCGGCAGGTGTAGATGCAGATATGCTCGTAGAGGCCGTTGGTTTGGTGTCCAACACTGTTTCCGTTTCGCCGTTCTTCCAGCCACTATACTTGAATGTCAAGGCTGGATTGACATCACCGTAAACTTTGGTTTTAGAGTCAGCTGTAACGGTAAGTGCAGCTTTGGTTACTTCCATGTTGGCCGGAACATAGCTGAAAGTGTAATTGTTGTCCGATCCTCCTGATACAGTAATCACATCGGTATAGGTTCTGACAGAAGTCGTATTTGTCACTGTTGTTGATGCAGTCGGTTTGGTATCCAACACAGTTTCTGTTTCACTATTTTTCCAGCCACTGTATTGGAAAGTCAAGGCTGGATTGACATCACCGTAAACTTTGGTTTTAGCGTCAGCAGTGACGGTAAGTGAAGCTTTGGTAACTTCCATGTTGGCCGGAACATAGCTGAAAGTGTAATTGTTGTCCGATCCTCCTGATACAGTAATCACATCGGTATAGGTTCCGACAGAAGTCGTATTTGTCACTGTTGTTGATGCAGTCGGATTGGTATCCAACACAGTTTCCGTTTCACTGTTTTTCCAGCCACTGTATCTGAATGTCAAAGCTGGATTAGTATCGCCGTAAATCTTGAATTTTGGATCAGCCATAACCGTCAGTGTGGCTTTGTTTACTGAAAGTGAACCATCAACAAAACTGAAACTATAATTGTCTGAAGCCAAAGTTCCCAACGCTGCAGTCAGCGTGTATGAACCAACAGGGCTGCTTTCGTCTGCCAGTGTCGTAACACTTGCTTTTCCTGTTACTCCGCTTGTTGCCAGTGTCTGGGCAAGGACAAAACCACTTATTGTTGCGGTAAGCGGTGACGGGTTGGCATCGCCATAGACTTTGGTCTTAGCATCAGCGGTTACGGTGAGCGTAGCTTTGTTGACAGTTAATTGTTGGATGACCTGAGGTGCGGCATTGTAAATATTATCCCCTGATTGATCAGCATAAATCGTGCAAGTACCTGTACCAACAATATGAATCATGCCTACACCAAATGTTGCAACGTTTGAATCGGACGATGTGCAGGATACAGTTAATCCGGAAGAAGCCGTAGCTTCCGGAGAGAAATCGGCATCCCCGTATGTTTTAACAGGCAGAGCATTAAAGGTAATGGTTTGAGATTGTTTAGGCGTCGTAAAACTCTGATCACTACCATTCGCCGTACCACCAGCATTTATACCTGTTACCCTGTAATGGTATGTAGTACCAGCGGCTAATCCTGAAATTGCCTTGCTTACCGAAGTTGCAGAACTGCCGGTAACCGGACTTTCTACCGCTGTAATAGTTATTCCGTAACTGGTATCCAATCCATATTCAAAAGTTACAGTAGTGCTGGCATTGTTCGCATTGATACTTCCATTGAGAGTTGCTCCTGTAGCAGTAATACTGGTTGCTGCATTGGTGGTTGCTGTTGGTGCGACCAAGCCACTTGTAGTTGTAAACGTCACTTCAAGTCCATAACTTGTTCCTGCCTCATTAATAGCATAAGCCCGTGCTTTATAAGTAGTATTGGCAGTTAAACCGGTTATAGCTGCGGTAAATGCCCCGGTTGTAGAAATAGGTCCTTTATCCACTTTACTATCAGATGTTGTGGGTGAACCTGTTGTATTCCAACAAACTCCATAGGATGTGGGGAAAGGTACTCCTAAATTGGTAATATTCCCATTACCGGTGGCCGTAGTTGAACCTATATCACTTACAGCCTGGGTAGTTACTGTAGGTGCTACACTCAGCACATAAATGTACTGCAAGTAATCTAATGTGGAATAGATGGTGCCATCAAACCATTTAAAATTGAAAGTGGTATAAGGTGAGCCATAATCATTTGCTACCGGATTGAATTTCAATGTGCCTGCAACAAGATCGGCCTTCGCAATTTCCTGATTCAATACAACTGCCTCGCCGGCATCAATTATATTATTGCTATTAGCATCCAGATACAGGGTTCCTTTACCAGTTAATGTAGTTATTTTGACCTTTGTCAATAAATTTTTATCCACGCTGGCGAAAAGAAAATCGTTTAGTTCAAAAGTATATGTTTCGTTAGCATTGATGGTAGGTGCCGGAGGAACGGTTGGTATGGATAAAGCCATTGGTCTCCCTGAAAGACCACTAACAATATCTTGTGGCGAACTACCATCCAAATTGCAGCTACGGATTTTATTTGTGGTCATTTCTCCAAAATAGAGCTTGTCGTCCACATTACTTACAGCCATCTGAAACGTACCGTTGGAACTGCCAAAAACCAATGTAGGCGTTGTAGAACAAGTCATGTCAGTAGTCATCACCTTGTTGTCAGTCCAATAAGCCAGATATAGTCTTTGATTTTTTTCGTCAATGGTTAACCCGGGAATAAAACTAGTTGTGGTCTTAACTGTTTCAACATTCGTTCCATCGAGGTTGCAACGCATAATAATACTATTGGTATTAGATATTGTGGACTCAGTCCAATAGAGTTTTTGTATCGTTGTAGAGATAGTCAGATTGTAAGTGTTTAAATTTGAATTAGGTGAGGTTACAATAACCTCCATACCTGTTCCATCCAAATTACAACGTCTTATAATAACCTTACCACTTCCATAATCGGAGAAGTACAATTTATTATTTATTAAATCAAGAGCCAGTCCCCCGATCCTACCTGTACTTGTATATAATGTTTGTAGGTTGGTGCCATCTGTATTTGCTTTTTTTACATAACGATCATCACCCCAATACAATATGCCTTTATAGAAATCGGTTTCCATATCAAAAGTTTGACCAGAAAGTGCTACTGATAGCTTGACATCAGTGCCATCCAATTTAGCAGAACTAATGTTTCTGCTAGGAATGCCCCAATAAATTCGATCCTGCGCATTCAACGACAATTGAAGTACAAGAAGAAATAGAAATAACAGGTAATGTCTTTTCATGACTTTGTTAAACTGTTTTTTTAAATTAGTCGGAATTGATTCACCGCTTCTTACCCAACCGCACTGTAGCAAATCAAAAGGACTCAATAAGAAAAGTAAAAAGTGTTTCATATAAATGGCTTATAGTTAATTTCTCACGTTCATTTCTCCTGATATCAACAGCAATTTTGTTATATCCGCATTCGAAAAGAAACAACGGGCTTAGGGTTAGGCATCTGTTAGCCTGCAATCTCGAGGGGAAAAGAGAGCACGATCAGTGGTGATTATCTGTTTTGTGTAAAATCTGGAATTCGCGAAGTCTTGCATTTCCAGAACAAAAATGGTCGAACTAATTTTTTAGGTTCAGATCGCTCGCCTCCAACCATTTTTTTTGATTACTGATATATCCATATACTGATATCGTTTTCATCAGGACTAATAAATAATGTCTGTTGCTTCATTAACTGAGGTGTATTTAATGGTTAAATTGCTAAAAAATACACCACTGAAAGATGCGAATATTGGTGCATTTGACAATAAGTTTTAGCATCCTACAAAAATGAAATATGTCTCAATAAACCGAATTTTTCAAAAGTCACGGCAAGTGCACATGTATAATATTTCAGTATTTAAAACAATTTCATTTCTCAGAGAATAAAAATTAGTCCTACTAAACGAAAATAAATAAACATAAAATTTATTTTAAAGCTATATTTTTAAGGTTTTGGTTTTATCTTTGGTCAACCTAACCCATGAATGATTTCGCATGACGCTTGCAATTCTCTTTTTTATACTGCAGATAATCTATTTTTCATTTTCTGCCATTCTTGCCATCCTTATTCTCACACAGAAAAGAAAAAGCTTACTGTATCTTTTCCTTTTTTTCATGGTGCAGGTTTTCTATCTCCTACCGACGTGCCTTACCATGTTCAATATTCATTTGCCTTTTCTTCGGTTAGTCGTGGGGCCCATAAAAGTGATCCTAACACCACTAATCTTCTTTTATATCAAAGGGCTAACGCAAGCCAAAAACAGGCTCAGCTTAAAAGAATCGTTGCATTTCGCACCTGCCGTCGTTGTTTTTATACTTTCCGTGATCATTTACCTGAGCTATCCCGACTGGAAAATTCTGGGTATCAATGATATTTATAAGACTAAAGTGGAAGGTAATTTTCCCTACACCTTTTTAATTACAGTTACACGGGTCATCGTCTTTTCCCAAGGAATATTCTATGCCCTGATGATCTATAAGCTGTTTAAAAAGAACGATTTATTCATGCGACAGATCGTTTCTGACCTATCCGAACAGAATATGATATGGATCAGATATACTGCTATTTTGGTTGGGATCAGGGGACTGACAACCGGTGCCGAGCTTTTTGGCGCCTACAGCATTCCTGCTGTATTTGTGGTGTATTACATTTTCTTAATCGGATTCTCGTTTTATATCTTTTTCCAGGCAATAGCTCAACCCGACATCTCATTTGTTGACACAACCATTCAGGAAATAACAGATGGTCAGGATGATGAAGAAAATACGGAGTCGAATCCTGACATAAACAAATTGGAAATTTTCACGCAGAAAAAGCTATTTTTAAAATACGATATAACGCTCCAGGAAGCTTCTGATGAATTGTTGATTCCTAAATACCGCCTGACTCAGGCGATCAAATCCGCAGGTTATCCAAATTTTTACGCTTTCGTGAATGCACAGCGCATTGAATACAGCAAGGTATTGTTGCTTAATCTTCCCAGAAACCTGGCCATGGAATCGGTCGTGGCCGATTCAGGATTTCAATCCAGGTCAACTTTTTACAGGGTTTTTAAAGAATCAACCGGGCTGACCCCTAAAGAATATAAGGAGTTGGGTTTAAATCGTTAATTATCGCACTCAAAGCAAGCTCCTTCCTTAAATGGTACTCTTTGTCTCGCCGGACTAACTTTTGGCTTGCATCGGCATAATCTACTGATATTTTGTGTCTTGAAGGATTTTGATTATCGAACAACGCGTTTTACGGGAAACAAAAAATCCGGTGTTTTTAAGGCACCGGATTCATAGAATATCTAAAAATCAGAAATTACAATTTCCCAAAGAGCTTCTTCAGGCTTACTTCTCCTGAAATGATGTTCTTCAGATCGGCGATAGCTACACGATCCTGAGCCATCGTGTCGCGGTAACGGATGGTAACCGTATTGTCTTCCGAAGTCTGGTGGTCAACTGTTACGCAGAATGGTGTACCAATGGCATCCTGACGACGGTAACGTTTTCCAATGGAGTCTTTTTCGTCGTACTGACAGTTAAAGTCAAATTTCAGATCGTCGATAATCTGACGGGCAATTTCAGGGAGACCATCTTTCTTCACCAAAGGCATTACAGCCAGTTTAACCGGAGCCAATGGAGCCGGAATGCGCAATACCACTCGGATGTCTTTTTTGCCATCTTCGCTTACAACTTCCTCTTCTGCATACGAAGCGGCCATAATTTGCAGGAACATGCGATCGACTCCAATCGAAGTTTCAACCACGTAAGGAACATACGATTCGTTCAGTTCAGGATCGAAATAGGTGATTTTCTTTCCTGAATATTGCTGATGCTGCGACAAATCGAAATCGGTACGCGAGTGAATTCCTTCCACTTCCTTGAATCCAAACGGGAAGCGGTATTCAACATCAACAGCTGCGTTCGCATAATGAGCCAGTTTATCGTGTACATGGAAACGGTAGTTGTCGGCGCCAAAGCCCAAAGCCTGATGCCAGGCCATACGGGTTGCTTTCCATTTTTCGAACCAATCCAATTCGCTGCCGGGACGAACAAAGAACTGCAATTCCATTTGCTCGAACTCGCGCATACGGAAAATGAACTGACGGGCCACAATTTCGTTACGGAAAGCTTTACCAATCTGGGCAATCCCGAACGGAATCTTCATGCGGCCGGTTTTCTGTACATTCAGATAATTCACGAAAATACCCTGTGCCGTTTCGGGGCGAAGGTAGATTTTCATAGCGCCGTCGGCTGTCGATCCCATTTCGGTCGAGAACATCAGGTTGAACTGACGAACGTCGGTCCAGTTGCGGGTTCCGGAGATAGGGCACACAATTTCCTGATCAATGATGATTTGCTTCAATTCTTCCAGGTTGCTATCGTTCAAAGCCTTTACAAAACGGCCTTGCAGCTCGTCCCATTTGGCCTGATTTTCCAACACGCGACCATTCGTTTCGCGGAATTGCTTTTCATCAAAGCTTTCGCCAAAGCGTTTGCGGGCTTTCTCAACTTCTTTCTCAATTTTATCTTCGTATTTGGCCAGTTGCTCTTCAATCAGAACATCGGCACGGTAGCGTTTTTTCGAGTCGCGGTTATCAATCAGTGGATCGTTAAATGCATCAACATGGCCCGATGCTTTCCAAATCGTCGGATGCATGAAAATGGCCGAATCAATTCCAACTACATTTTCGTGCAACAGGACCATCGAGTCCCACCAGTATTTCTTTATATTGTTTTTTAATTCTACACCGTTCTGTCCATAATCGTAAACTGCGCCCAGCCCATCGTAAATTTCACTCGACTGAAACACGAATCCATATTCTTTACAATGAGCGACTAGTTTTTTAAATACATCTTCCTGAGCCATATTGCTATTGATTATTTATAATTGATGATTTATTATTTTTCCTGAGTTATTCAATTTCCTCGAAGTCGACATATTCGCCTTCGCCATTAGTGTTGGTGCGGTTCTGCTGCCGTTGATTGTTCTCAACAGTTACCTGCCCCTCCGGTTTTGGTTGCTGGTATTGGCGCTGATACTGTGTTTGCTTTTCTTGCATATTGGTTACAGCCTTTTTAACGACAATCGGGAAAAGTAAGCGGCCTACAAACCTCAGCCCGTAATAGATAATCACGATGATTCCGATCGTGGTTAAAAAATTTTTTATTGAAAGAATTACAAATAAGAAATTCATAGCTTTTCAAAAATTAAGAGCGGCTAAAATTAGTAATTAATTGGGAAACAAACACGATTAAATGAGGAGCGAAATTCTGATTTGATGATCATTACCTTTTCTTAACCTTACCGAAAATAAAAATCCCGGTTGTCATAAAACAACCGGGACAGAATAGAAACAATGGGAGTTTCTACAGTTAGTAATATTATTATCCGTTCAAAGCCTCGGCACCATTGGTTACTTCCAAAATGGCATTGGTAATGGCTGCCTGGCGGGCTTTGTTGAAATTCAGCGTCAGTTCGTTGATCAGTTCGGTTGCATTGTCGGTGGCCTTGTGCATGGCCGTCATACGGGCGCCGTGTTCGGCGGCATGTGAGTCGAGCAGCGCTTTGTAGAACTGTATTTTCAGCGAACGCGGGATCAACTCTTCCACAATCAGTTCGAGCGAAGGTTCAAAAAGATAATCAACATTGCTTCGCTTTTTCTGGTCGGCAGCGGCCGGCAAAACCGGCAGGAATTGTTCGGTAACCTGCTCCTGAACGGCTGCATTGATAAATTTGTTGTAAACCAGTTCAACCCGATCATATTTGCCGCTTACAAAAGCATCCATAATCTCCTGCACTTCTACCGATACATGGTCGAAATTCAGATTGTCGAACAAATAATTCTTTTCGGCCTGTTCTTTAATCTGGTACGAACGGAGAATTTTCCCGCCCTGCTTCCCGATTGCAATGAAATCGAGCTTCCCGGAGGCAAGCTGCTTTTTGTATTTTGTTTTGGCCAGCTGAATACCCATTTTCGATACGTAGGAGTTAAACCCCCCACACAAACCGCGATTTGAACTAATTAAAACAATCAAAACTTTCTCCGGATCGCGCTGAACGGTGTAAACCGAATCGGCGTTGTTATCCAGAGCTGCTCCCAGCGATGAAAGCAATTCTGAAAGCTTCTCAGCATACGGACGAATCTGTAAAATGGCATCCTGCGCCTTTTTCAGCTTAGCGGCCGACACCATTTTCATGGCACTGGTAACCTGCCTGGTTGTTTTTACCGACGTTATCCGGATTCGTATTTCTTTTAAATTAGCCATCTCAACTTAATCGATGTGTTTTACTCTCCTTATTCCGAGTATCTTTCAGCCACTTCGGCAGCTACTTTTTCAATGGTTTTAGTTTCGTTGTCGCTCAGTACGCCGGCTCTTAACTGATCCAATACGCTGCGGTACTGCATTTCCATCAGTTCAAGGAAATCGCGTTCGAAAGCCTTCACTTTTTCAACCGGAACGTCGCGAAGCAATTCTTTTACCCCGCAATAAATAATGGCGATCTGGTGCTCAACTTTCATTGGAGCGTATTGTTGCTGCTTCAGGATTTCAACGTTTTTGCGCCCTTTGTCCAATACACGCATGGTCGCTGCATCAAGGTCGGAACCGAACTTCGAGAAGGCTTCCAGTTCACGGAATTGTGCCTGATCAAGTTTCAGGGTACCGGCAATTTTCTTCATTGCCTTGATCTGAGCATTACCTCCAACGCGCGATACCGAAATACCTACGTTGATAGCCGGACGAACTCCCGAGTTGAACAGGTTCGATTCGAGGAAGATCTGTCCGTCGGTAATTGAAATTACGTTGGTTGGGATATAAGCCGAAACGTCTCCTGCCTGTGTTTCGATGATTGGCAATGCGGTCAGTGAGCCACCACCCTTTACTTTATCTTTCAGGCATTCGGGTAAATCATTCATTTTGGCAGCCATTTCATCCGACTGGATGATTTTGGCAGCACGCTCGAGCAAACGAGAGTGTAGGTAGAAAACGTCGCCCGGATAAGCTTCGCGGCCCGGAGGGCGGCGCAACAACAACGAAACTTCACGGTATGAAACTGCTTGTTTCGAAAGGTCGTCGTAAATAATCAGGGCATCACGTCCGGTATCGCGGAAATATTCGCCAATGGCAGCCCCGGCATAAGGAGCATAATACTGCAAAGCAGCCGGATCGGATGCTGTAGCCGACACAATAACTGTATAGGCCATTGCACCATATCTTTCGAGCACATGGGC
>JAJZSZ010000160.1 GCA_021849365.1 Bacteroidota bacterium
ACGCTTTCTGGTTGAATGTCATACGTACATTATAACGTTCGAGTGAGTTGTCTTTTACAACACCTTCCTGATTTAAGTAAGAAACAGATGCCCGGTAGCTGCTCGATTTTGAACTTCCGGATAACGATAAACTGTGACTTTGAGTAATACCTGTGCGCATAATCTGGTCGAACCAGTCGGTATTTCCGCCTTTATCAAGACCAGCGGTATTAATATTATTTTTTGTTGCATAATCTCTCCATTCCTGGGCATTCAGCAAATCGGGCACATTGGTAACATTATCAACGGCAACATAACCGTCGTAATCAACCGAAGTGAAATCTTTTTTCCCTTTTTTTGTAGTAATCAGGATTACACCACTTGCCGAACGTGAACCGTATATGGCGGCTGCCGAAGCATCTTTCAATACACTTATTGATTCGATATCCTGTGGGGCAACTGAATTCAAACTCATTCCTGGAACACCATCAACAACGATGAAAGGCTGGCTGCTGGCATTCAACGACGAAGTACCGCGCAAACGAATGGTTTGGTCTTTGGTGATATCGCCGCTACCATTGGTAATGGTCAACCCGGCAACTTTACCTTTCAGCAGGTCGACACCGGTGCGGGTTACCCCTTTATTAAAGCTTTTTTCCGAAACATTGGTTACCGAACCCGAGATTTCGCGTTTGGTTTGTGTTCCATAACCTACGGCAACAACTTCTTCCAGACCAATGGTTTCTTCATCCATAATAACTGAAAAAGAAGTCTTTCCATCAACCGGAATTTCCTGAGTTTTCATCCCCACAAAAGAAAAGACAAGCACTCGCGCATCACCTTGTACATCGATAGTGAATTTACCATCAAAATCAGTAATTGTACCGGTAGTTGTTCCTTTAACAACTACTGAAACGCCGGGAACTGGGTTTCCTGATGCATCGGTAACTTTTCCGGTGGCAGGTTTTTGTTTCTGCTGAAAACTTTCTATGTTTTCGCCGCTGTTTGACAACAGAATCTGCCGTCCCATAACCTTAAACTGAATGTCGCTGCCTTCGAAAATATTGAGAAGGATATCTTCTACCGGCTTGTTGTTCAGTTCAACATCTACGATTTTTTCAACATTTATCCTCGAATCGCTGTACAAAAACCGATATTCAGTCTGATCTTCGATTTTGGATAACACTTGTTTAATGGAAACATTCTGCAAATTCATGCTCAGTTTAGTATTCTGTGAATACGAGCGAGCAGAAACATGGATTACGCCTAACAGCATAATAAGGGTGAATACTTTCATAACTTTCAAAATTTTGCCAACAGGCATGAATCTCTGTTCCTTGAAAGAGAAATCTTTGTTTTTTTTCATAGTTTTGGTTTGAAGTTTAGTACTTAGTTTACCAGATTCGACAATGGTAAATTCTTAATCAACTTACAGGGACATGTTGACGCATGTTCCTGTTTTTTTTGCATTAAAAACTCATAGGCATTATTGTTTAAGTTTATATTTCAGTATTACATTTTCACCGTCTATTTTGTAGCTCAAAGGAGTTACATAATTCATCAAATCGAGCATTTCTCTCAGGCTTTCAGTCTTTATTGTAAGTGTATATTTCAAATCTTTAACCGCGTTGTAGCTGTCAACCTGAATTTTTACACCATACCAATGTTCCATTCGCACCAGCAGATCCCTTAGACGCTCATTATCAATCTTCAGAACATTGTCCTTCCAGCTGGTATAAATCTCCGGATCAACTTCTGAGATTGTATATTTTTTTTGCTGATCAACATAAAAAGCCTGACCGGGAGTCATCTTTATTTCTTCCTTCGAATCGGTTAAAATGGAGATCGATCCTTCCTGAAGAATAGTTTCACTTTCCTTTTGTCCGGGGTATGCACGAACATCGAATTGAGTTCCGTAAACTTTTACCGAATAGTTGCGGGTGGTAACAAGGAACGGCTCTTTTTCGTTTTTAGTGACATCAAAAAAGGCCTCGCCCGAAAGCTGAACATTGCGCTGCTTAGTATTATCAAGCGAAACTGTGAGCGTTGAGCCTGAATTTAACCAAACCTTCGTTCCATCAGCCAGAATCACATTGCTCTTCTGACCGCTAGGAACAATATATTGCACTACCTGCCCTACCGACTTATTTTCCGACTGATTCCCGTAAAAATAAACGCTTATGGCCAATGTTGGCAGAAGCAATACCGCCGCGGCATTCCTCATTAAAACGAAGAGTTTCGACTTTTTGCCAGCCGAAGCCGATTTTTTATCTATGTATGCTTTCAGAAAGTTTAGCGACTGGGCATATTCTTCAGGCGCAACTGGTCTTTCCTCAATGTATAATGCTTCAACAATCTGCTTTGCCTGCATTAAAAGCTCCTTTTTCTCCGGAAATTCTTCCATAAAGTTCGACCAGAACAAATTCTGAATTTCATTGGGAGTATTTACCCAGCAACGAAAATCTTTATCCTCAACAAAATCTTCAGTAGTATAATTTATATATTTTGATTTCAACCTCATTTCTCAATATCAACAATTCGTAATACAGGCATTTTTAGAGGTAATGATCGTTTTCACAATTTTATACTACCTCTTCCGAATGCTGTAAAACATATTGGGAAAAGAGCTCAAAATACGAATAGATTATAATTATGACCAAGCTAAACGGAGAGCTTTAAGCAGAACAAAATCAAATGTTTCGTAAAGCTATTAATCTTCAGGTCTTCTTTCAGCGAACTTATCGCCCGGTTCATTAAATTACGACCTGTTTGAATATTTACATCAAATACACCAGCAATTTCGGTGTACGATAAATCGCAATAAAACCGGAGGTAAATGATTTCCTGCTGCTTTGCCGAAAGTTTTTTAATGGCAGAAATTATACGGATTCTCAACTGATCTTCAGTTTCACGGATAATCAATTGGCTTTCAATTGAATCAATCAAATCAAAGTCACTACCCTCTTGAACGGATGCTGAAAATTTAGATTTCTCGGCGAGCTGTTTTATAAGCTTATGACGAAGAGCCCTCAGAAGATAAAAGCGGATATTGTCGGTTGGAGACAGCTTCGATCCCGAATCGATAAGCTCAATAAAAAGTTCCTGAATAAGGTCTTTAACAAGATCCTGGTCCTTACAAAATTTCTTACCATAATGGTAAAGCGAAGCGTAATGATCTTCATAAATAAGTTCCAGAGCCTTCTTGCTGCCTCTTCTAAAATCGTCCCAAATAATTTGATTTTTTAAATTCTCCGACACAATTATTTTTTGTGAAACCTAAACAAATATGTAACTATTAATTGAGTTTATTAACATACATTAATAAAAATAAGCGCAATTAGTGATAAAAAAACGGGGGAATCACAAAAACTGAAGTTTTGGTAAAAAATACAAGAAATCATCTGAACACTCTAAAATACAGGAAAGTGCTCATAAATTCAGAGTAACTCAATGAGTAACTTCAATATGAAATTTTGAATCAGGTTGGAAATAAATCAACCGTGCATCGAAAATTCAGCTCAGGGGAATACATTCTGAGCTTTACGATGTTTCCCCTGGTCAAGCCTGAACAAACAGGATTCTTTCTCCTGTAACTCCCATTACGAGATCCAAAGCGATTTTGGAAACGGATAAATATTGAACTATTCGAGACATTTCAGGTGCCTCACTGCAACATCATAGTTTTTCGACAACTTAACACTCTGATCTTTACCACCTACTTCGGTAAATACTATTTTTTCGATTGGCGCTTTTTTCAGTTTTTCAATATCTGATGAAGTAAGCGAATACACCGACATAACCACATCCGAATTCTTCCCGTTGGTTTTGGTTACCTGTGAGCTGTAAAGTTTCAAATTCAGCGACTGGTTATTTTTCAAGGCAACAACAAGTGTTCCGCCCGATTTTACCGATTTTTTTGCATACTTAATATTGGTATTAAAGAAGTAGTTGGTTCCGTTGGTCGAAATGGAAACTCCCATATCGCATCCAACCGCATTGCCAACCTGTTCTGCATTCAAATATTTGAACTTTGCTCCATTCGCTCCATTACTTGTTTGAACATTACATTGTGAATACCCATGTAAGGACATCATTACCAATGCAAATACCAAGGTCCTGATAAAATTTTTCATTTTGAATTTGATTTAATAGTTATCCGTTTGATAAAAGCTACTTCAGAAAAAATTCAGAGTTTAAAAAAATTTACCTCTGACATGGAGTTTTGCCCTTAAGGCCGATGCAGAAAATCAGAAATATCAAAACAACCAATAATTAACATTCAGCTTGTTAACTTTGCAGAGTTCAACCGGTAACAGAACTTTTGTAATCGCACTGATTACCATTCGAAAATTCACTCAACAACTCATACTTTCATACTGTACACTAAGTTACAAAATCATATACAATAAATTGTATTAGTAACAAACCGATTTTATCTTCTAAGCCAAACTTCTTATTAATGAAAAGCATACAGAAGCCCATCTGTCAATAATATGCAAATTGAAAAGGAATTCAGGCGGATCATTTTCCTCCTGAATTCCCCTTCCATTCACTGCACTACAAAAGTATCTCGGAGAAATACTTATGGTTTAAGTCCCATCGCTTTTATGTAGCTTTCGTTGACTTTACATTTGGAAAATTTGCAGTTCTCCAACAAATTCAGCATCGCTTTCTTAGCTAATTCCTGATCAGGGCGAGCCTTTCGTATCTCATCGTAACTACTTCTGGGACCATCGCAAAATTCAACCACTTTATCCCAGTTTTCAGGCCTTTCAATGTTCATAACCGAGCTGGGATTTCCCATCCGCTTAAAAGGCCAATAGGTCCAGCCAATGTTGTTGCGCTCCATCAAACGGGTCCAGGCAGCAATCCATTCGTCCTTATTCTCGCCTGTTTCGCCCATATAAATGGGCAGATTTACAGAATCACGGAAACTCACGAAATCCTGAATATTTGCCTGAAGCGTGTCGCACCAGTAACGGTGACAGGTGTACATCAATTTATCGTCGAACTTCGAATCATGGAAAACGCGAAAATTACCGTTCCACTGCGCTCCTCCAAGCAACACGATATGATTCTTATCGACTTCCCTGATTGCAGCAACAGCACGCTTATAAAGCGGTTCCAGAGCCGCATTTAGCTTTACCCTTTCCTCTTCGGTAAAAAATGTTGCAATGGGCTCGTTCAACAAATCGTAACCCAGAATTACCGGTTCATCTTTATAATGCTCGGCAATCTTCCTCCAGATTTCTATAAATTTCTGCTGACTGGACTCACTGGTCATCAACCAGGGATAACCATAACTGTCGTCAATATTATCGCCGGTTTGTCCACCAGGAGCATCGTGCATATCCAGGATCAGGTAAATAGATGACTCGCGGCACCATGCAACCAAGCTGTCCAGCCGCTGAAAACCATCCTGATTTTCGGTTAATCCCAAGTAATCTTCACTGGTAAATAACTTGTAATGAAACGGAATCCTGATGGTATTCATCCCGATCTTTTGGATATATCGAATATCCTCACGCGTAACGTAGTTGTCTTTGAACTGCTTCCAGAACTGATCGGTAAAATCGGGACCAACCATTTCGCGAAAAGCATTGTCGATCAACCGGGCTGAACTTGTCCGCTTGAAACCAAACATGTATCCTTCCGGATTAAGCCAGTTTCCCAGGTTAGTTCCTCTGATGAAGAACTTCTGCCCATCAGGAGTTATCAGGTTCGGGCCATCAACTTTAATAAATTTTGAGGTTGTAACAGTTTCTTGTTTTACGGCAGGATTGCAGGAAGCCAACAAAAGGATACCTGCCCAAATGAGAATTGAGAACAGATTTTTAAACATGGTGATATTTGGTTTGTGGTATTAAAATTCAGCATAAAGTTATTCAATTTTTTTATCGGTAATAATTATAGCTGTAGGCATATTGGCTATAAACAAAAAGCCAGCTCCTCTGAACAAAAGAACTGGCTTTTCAATGAATAACGTATTATGAAACGGTTCTTAGTTGATTCGAAGTACCGAACCTACTTTCAGCGTTTTTGACGCTGTTATTTTGTTCGCAGCACAAAGCTTTTTCACTGTGGTATTGTACTTTTTGGCAATAGTCCATAGGTTATCGCCTTTCCGGATCACGTGTTTTCCACCAGCTCCACCCGAAGCCAAAAGAAGTTTGTTTTCAGGAACAGGTTTATCCCTGAGGTCCTTCACATCAATTTCGAATTGCTTGTTTTTATAGTAGATTTTATCCGATTTGAGTGCAAACGTGTTTGCATCGATGTATTTAAACGAATCGAACGGCTCGCCAAACAAGCGGGTTTCAAAATGCAGGTGATTACAGGTTGCTCTTCCGGTTCGTCCTCCCAGGCCAATCAAATCTCCGGCTTTAATTGTATCGTTAACCTTTACTTTTATGGACTTCAGGTGGGCATAAATTGTTTCGAGGCCATTACTGTGGCGCACCAAAACCAGATTTCCATATCCGCGGAAACTTTTTGCAAGTCGCACCCGGCCATCGAAAGCACAGCGAACGGTATCACCCGAGTTCAAACGAATATCGGTACCGGTGTGCATCCTGCGGTGACGCCAGCCAAACTTCGATAAGATCTGACCTTTTACTGGCATAACAAACTGACTGTCGCCCAGGTTAAACAGGGTAATAACTACAGTATCGTTTTTATTCGGAAGTGTATTGGCAGGATATTTAATCTGCGTCGAGTTCCAGATATTTTTATAAAGTGTTTCGTCGGCTGATGGCTTGAGCGAATCGATCTCAAGTTCTTCGGCATCGTTTGCCAGAGTATCTATCTCAAAAGTTTCATTTATCGGATTGATGGTAGCCGGAAGAGGCTCTTGTGCAATGCTATACAACGAAAAAAGCATGCCAATTGCCAGTGTTAATACGGTTATCTTCATTTTCAAAATTTGGGTTATACTAAGCTCAAAAATTTGAACGGGGAGACGAAGGTAACTTTTTCATTATTTATTTCCCAATTTTCTGCTAAAAGACATGCCCATTTTAACAAACAATAACACCTTTTTATACATTTGCGGCAAAATTAAAGGAGTATAATTTAATCATGAAAACAAGTGATTCCCGCAAGATTTTAAAGTACTTAGCAATTAGTATTGCGGGCATTTTTGCGTTAATTGGGCTGATTTTAACAGCCGGCTTTTTTGCGGTGAAATTTCACCTCACTAACGATCCAGGGGTAGTTGACCTGAATGACCGCTATTTTCAGGAAATAAAAGACAAGTACGGTCGAAGTTCGGATAAAGACACCTCAAGCATTAACCTTACCGAAGCCAAATTACTGCATAATCTGGCTGTTTTAAGCAAATATCATCCAACAAATGCCTACTATATTCAGAATGCATATTTCGAAAGCCATAACTTGAAAGAGGCTCAGCGGATGATTGAAGCGGTTAATCTTTATATGCAGAATAACCCGGAATACCTTTCGGAAGTGAGTTCATTTAAAGAAGTGAAAGACGAATCACAACTGAAAACCAAATCGAAAAGTGTTTTCGAGTGGATGAACATTCCGGAATGGCAGGATTTTAAACTGGCAGTGGCTAAAGACAAACCGCTGATCGACTCGGTGGCCAGCGTTACTAAAGTTGAGCCCCGTTTAATTGTGGCAGTTTTGGTAGGCGAACAAATCCGTCTGTTCAACTCAAGCCGCGAAGCCTATAAAAAATGGATCGGCCCGTTAAAGATTCTGTCGGTTGAAACAACCTTCTCACTCGGTGTTACTGGCATTAAAGTGCCAACAGCCCAGACAATCGAGAAAAACCTTAAAGACAGTACGTCTGTCTTCTACCTGGGAAAACAATACGAAAATTTGCTCGATTTCAAAACCGGCAATCCGGCTCAGGAACGTTTCAATCGGTTAACATCGTACAAAAACCACTATTACTCGTATTTGTACGCTGCTCTGAATGTGAAGCAGATCGCTGAGCAATGGAGACGTTCAGGGTATCCGATTGACGAACGACCTGAAATACTTGCCACACTTTATAATATTGGGTACGAGGTTTCAGTTCCAAAAGAAAATCCTGTTGTAGGCGGTTCAGGCATCAACATCAAAGGAAAAAAATACTCCTTCGGGGCGGTAGCTTACGAGTTCTATTACTCGGGCGAGCTGTTCGACTTGTTCCCGTTCAAAAATTCACGATTCGACTTTACCGACGATGTATAGGTCAATTCCATTCACAGGTTCGTTATTCCGAATCTCAATTCTGCTTTTATTTTTCCTGGTAAAGCCGGGAGAAAGTAAAGCGCAAGATTTTTGGATTAAAGAAATTCCGTGGAAAGAACTGATGAATGGATTGCAATACGTCGAACTGGACGCTCCGGATAAAGCCGTGGTGAACGATTCAAAATTAAGTATTCTTAAAATTGACGTGCAAAAGTTTGACTTCGAGTTCCTGACAGCCTCTGAGCGTGGACACCATGCCCGTACAGCTCCTGATTGGGCAAGCGAGTTCAAAAAGAATGTCATTATCAACGCCGGAATGTACAAATACAACAAGGCGCAGTCGAACAAAGGGTACATGAAGAATTACAATCATGTAAATAACCCGGTAAAAAGCGACTATTACAATGCCATACTGGCCATGCACCCCAAAGACCAGAAAAAGCCTCCGTTTGCCATTATTGATATCACCAAAGAGCCCTGGGAGAAGGTAAAAACCCAATACCATTCGTTATGTCAGGGAATGCGGATGATTGGCGGTGACGGTGAAGGAATGCAGTTTTCAAAACGACCCGATCAGTCGTGCAGCATGATTCTGGCAGCTACTGATACGGTGGGCAATTTCTATATTGTGTTTACCCGGTCGCCCTATACGCACCAAACCATGATCAAATACCTGCAGGGACTTCCGCTGAATATCCGCACAACAGTTTACCTCGAGGGCGGACCGGAAACCAGTTTGTATGTGAATACCGGCGATACCATTATTGCCAAATACGGTAGTTACGTATCGAACACCTGCGATAACGACGACAACGATCATTTTCGGCTTGTTCCGAATGTAATAGCTCTCAGGAAAAAGGAAGTGAATTAGCGGCTTTTAGCTTCCACGATTTTTTGCCTCACCAAATCATTCAAGGCTTCAGGGGTCATATTCTCCGGATAAACCGGTGGCAGAAACTCAACACTGATGTGCTCGCCCCACTTAATTTTTTTTGCACCCGACGACATGGCGGCATAAGCCCCGTTGATAACTACCGGAACTACCGGAACATTCAGTTCGGTGCTCAAAATAGCGTATGTCTTTTTAAACTGTCCCAGCTCACCGCTTAGCGTTCGGGTTCCTTCCGGAAATATCAGGATCTTCTTCCCTTGTTTGACAACCTCAGCCATTTTCTGAATGGAATGTTTCAGGTCCTTCGACAAATCCATCACAATCACATTACTCCGGCTGGCAACATAGCGGCGCAGGCGGCTGTTTACGTGATCTTTCTTGGCATACGAAAATGTATTGTTCAGGGCCGTTTTATCGAGGTACGACAGCACCAGAAATGCGTCGAGTTTACTCTCATGGTTCGGGGCAAAGAAGCAGGGTCCCTCCGGAATATTTTCCATTCCTTTTCCGTTGAAACTGAAGAACAGTCTGAACGCACCGCGAACAGCATGAACAATCGGACGCAGGAAAACCGAAGTTTTAGGCAGAATAACTTCCGAATCGTCCTTCAGATCGCCC